>JBAUCP010000114.1:0-1641 GCA_049677625.1 Occallatibacter sp.
CGCCTTGCCCATGGTGTGCTTTTGCGCTGCTCGCTCATCGGCCTCCCTGCAGGTTCCTAATCGTACCAAAGCCCGGATCTCTGCGCCCCGGTCTGCGCCCTAGCCCACGCTCTGGTCCGGGCCGCGCGCGTCTACTTACAAGGCTATAATCAGGATGCGGTCCGGCGCCAAGTTTTGCCCGTAAAATCTGCGCCGGACGATGGAAAAGTTCTTCACCCATGACCGAGACCGACCTTACCGCGAACCTGCAGGCCACCGCGCTGGCCGCAACCCTTGAATCGCTGCGCGCGCCGCGCGACCTTGCCGTGTATCGCGGCACGCTTACCCCACGAGAGTTGGACGCGCCGGAGCTGGAAACAGCGGCGCTGA
Organism: Occallatibacter sp.; assembly: GCA_049677625.1. Classification (GTDB taxonomy): domain Bacteria; phylum Acidobacteriota; class Terriglobia; order Terriglobales; family Acidobacteriaceae; genus Telmatobacter. Next base: position 370 of record JBAUCP010000114.1, read on the forward strand.
TTTCAGGAGCCGCTCTTCACGACCTGGGCTGGATGCGGCGCGTGGATGTGCGCGGAGCCGACCGCTTCCGCTGGCTCAGCGGGATGGTGACCAACACCGTCAACGATCTGTTTCCCGACACCGGCGCGTGGAACCTGGTGCTGAATGCGCAGGGGCGCATCCAGGGCGACCTGACCGTGTGGCGCGGCGACGAGGAGCAGTCACCGCAGCGGCGCAACCCCGCCTCTGAGGGCGCCAAGGGCGGCGACCGGCTGACCGGCACTCCGTTTGCCGGCGAATCCAGCCTGGAGCTGGAGATTGCAGCCGACCAGTTCGACAAGCTGATGGCCCACTTGAACCGCTTCATCATCATGGACGATGTGGAGCTGATTCCGCTGGGCGACGAGCAGGTGGGCGAGGCGGGCTCGGAGACGGCGCTGGGAGTGACGGGTCCGCTGGCGCATGAGGTGCTGGAGCGGCTGGGCCTGCCGGTGTTTGCGCACCCCATGACGGGCGCGCGCGTGGAGTGGAACGGGCTGGACATGGTCATCCGGCGCGGCTATGGGGTGCTGGCGCCGCACTACGAGTTCTGGCTGCCTTCAGCGGGAGTGGCCAAGCTGTGGCCGTGCCTGCGCACGGCGGGAGCCATGCCGGTGGGCTGCGCGTCGCTTGAGGCCTTTCGCATTGCAGAAGGGATACCGGCCTACGGCGTCGATATCCTGGAGAAAGACCTGGCGCAGGAGACCTCACAGATGCGCGCGCTGCACTTCAACAAGGGCTGCTACCTGGGCCAGGAGATCGTGGAGCGGATTCACTCGCGTGGCAACGTGCACCGGCACCTGCGGCCAATGGAGCTGGCCGGCCCCGTGCCGGCTCCCGGCACTGAGCTCACGCTCGAAGACGGGAAGGCCGCGGGACACATCACCAGCGCGGCCGAGCTGCCGCTGGCGCGGGGTTCGGCCGTGACCCGGCGCGTCTTTGCGCTGGCCATGGTTCGCGCCGAAGCCGAAACGCAAGAGCAGCCGTTTCACTATCTATCCGGATCGGCCGCGGGAACGGGCAGCATTCTGGTTGCGCCGCCGGTGGTGAAGTAGCTTTTCAGCGAGTTAGCAAGTCAGCAAAAGAAATGGAAAAATTGAAACTATGAGCGATACGCCCAAATTTGAAGTGATTGACCGCCGCAAGATGAAGGCGGAGGAAGAACAGGAGCCGCCTGCGGCGGCTGCGCCGGAGGCTCCGGCCACGCCGCCGGCTCCGGCCGAGCCCGGTGCGGGACCGCGCCTGGTGGTGAAC
>JBAUCP010000115.1:0-5501 GCA_049677625.1 Occallatibacter sp.
GTCATACCAGCCTGTCAGGACCAGATATCTGTCGGCGGGGAAGCCCGTCGAGGCAAGGCCAAACTGCAATCGATCTTCGCTCATCACTATCCGATAGCCCTCATTTGAATCTTCCTGTCCAATTAACCAGACATCTTGCATCTTGTCCTTCACGCGTCCGTTCTGAACTGTACGCACAATTACCGAAATCTTTTGAGGCGGCACCAGTGCCTGTTCAAGACTAATTCTGTGATCATTCGTACATTCCCGATCATTGCCTGCATGTATGCGGACTAATTCCTGGACTTCCTCAATCGTCATTTTGAATCCGGATTTTGCTTTAGCCATCCTGCAAGAACTCCATCCGCTGCGGATCAGGCTCACTCCGCATTATCAATCTGCGCCCGCTGCAACTTATCCGAGTAATCCACGTAGACCGCCTTCCAGGTAGTAAAGAAGTCGATCGCGCCCAGGCCCTCGCGGTGGCCATTGCCGGTTTGCTTTACGCCGCCGAAGGGCAGGTGAACCTCTGCGCCAATGGTCGGCGCGTTGATATACGTGATGCCGGCTTCCAGGTCGCGCATCGCGGCCCTGCTCCAAGCCAGCCTCACGCGGTGTTTTTCAGCTTTCTTGCTTTGAGGATTGCTTCGTGAAGCTCACGCATAGCAACTTCATGCGGAACGTCTCCGGAAGGATCTTCCGCAAGCGCCTCTTCCACGCCCGCACGGAACCATTCCTCATAGCCGGGCTCAGGCTCGCCCACTTCCTTCTGCCAGGCGGCGAAGGCTTCATCCGACATTGCGCCCTCCTCGCCGAGGAGGTTCTCAATCAGCCAGTCCCGCTCGCCGGGAGGCAACTGGCGAGCTTCATCGAGGAGTTCGGCGGCGGTGCGATTCATGGGGAAATTGTAGCGCGGAATCGGCAGAAAGCTCATCCTTAACGGCATATTCACCTCGATTCGGGTTTCCAGCCTAACGAACTTCCGTTCCCAGCCGATAAAAAGTGAGGTTGAACCAACCTCCCTGTCCCTGCCAACTGCTCTTTCCGTTGCGGCTTACGGCAGGGTAAACCTGATGCAAAACCCTGGAGATACGGCACATGATTTCGTGGAAGAATCTTCCCATCCGCAAGAAGCTCGGCGTCCTTGTAGCGGCCTCTATTGTGGGCCAGATCGCATTCGCTGCAATCTCGTTCTTTACCCTCAATCAGATCGGAGTTGGCTCCGAGTTGTCGCGAAACAGCCACCTCGTAGCCAGCATCGGCGGCGATTACGAAGACCCGACGATGTCGTTGCTCAACTCCTATCCCTGGGCCGTTCGCGCCCAGAAGGCGACCTCTGCCGAAGAGATTGCCAAACTCGCCGACCATGTTCATTCCCTGCGGCTTAACTATGAATCCGGTTTTGCGCACTACGATCAAGCGGTTCCGGCTGGCACAGTGCTGAACGAGATTCACGAGGGCCACGACTCTGCTGAACTCTGGTTCGACATGGCCGAGCAGCAATACTTCCCGGCTCTCGAAGCGGGCAAGCGAGATGACGCCATGGCTCTGTGGTACGGCAAGATGGAGCCGGTATACATGCGCAACTCCGCATCGATAGCCCGGATCACAGACCTGGTAAACGCCTGGTCCGATGAAAACGACCGCCTCTCTGCGGCCGTGGTCCACTCTCGCGTTCTCTGGATGATTGTCACGGCCGTCGTCGTCCTGGCGATTGTCGGTGTGCTCGGCATGGCGATTCCGAGAGGGATCGCGAAAGGCATTGGAACGACCGTCGCGCTGCTTGAGGGGGTTGCTGACTGCGATCTGACCGTCGATATTCATCCGGAGTCAACCGATGAAATTGGCCAGATGCAGGATGCATTGCATCGAACCATTACCAGCTTGCGATCGGTATTGAGCGCAATCCGGCTCGGCGCGGAGCAAGTGGCGGCCGCGAGCGCCGAAATCAGCGCCGGCACCGACGAAACCGCCAAGGCGGTAAAGGAAAACTCCCTGGCCGCAAGCCAGGCTGCCGCCGCCATGGTTGAAATGCAGGCCGCAGTGCGCGAAATCTCCACCAGCGTGCAGCAAACGACTCTGGTCACGCAGGAAGCTGAAAGCGCCGCCGAGCAAGGCGGCGGTGCGGCACGCAGTGCGGTTGAGGCCGTGAAGGGCATCGCATCGGCCACCGGAGCAGTCTCTGCCCGGATTCAGGAGCTTGGAAAGTCAAGCGAGCAAATCGGCCGCATCGCGCTCACCATCAATGAAATTGCCGAACAGACGAATCTGCTGGCGCTGAACGCCGCCATTGAAGCTGCGCGCGCCGGCGAACACGGGCGTGGTTTTGCGGTCGTAGCCGGAGAAGTCCGGCGCCTTGCCGAGCGCACCACGACGGCAACCAAAGAGATTGAGGGCATGATCCGGAACATCCAGCGGGATACGGTAGAGACCGTTGAAGCCATGGAAAAAGGCTCAAGCCAAGTGCATGGCGGTGTCGAAAAGACCGCGGCAATGGGGCATGCGTTGCAATCGATTCAGCAACTGGCAAAAGATGCCGGAATGCAGGTTGCGCAGATCGCCGCAGCCACTACGCAACAAGTCGCGGCGATTGAGGAAACCACCGCCAACATTGGCCAGATCACCCAGTTCGTGCAGCACTCAAGCCATTCCGCTGACCAGACCGCAAATGCCTGCCATGAACTGTCTCGCCTCGCGGCCGATCTTCACGACCAATCCGGGCGATTCCGCATGCCCGAGGATCACGCTCCGGATCAATCCCGAGATCACTCTCGAGATCGCTCCTTGAGCGGCCGGGGAAATCGGGCTGCTTGACAGCCCGTGGTGCAAGTCTGGCGCTGATGTCTCACAAAGGGTCCTTTGTGCAACGCCCCAAAATACCAGTGTGGGTCTATCAATGGCTGCTGCTGCCTACCGAAAACGTCATTCCCTTGATGCAAGGTTGGGCTAACAGCACACGTCGCTCTTGAACTGGTAAATCGACGTTCGACATCATGACACAAAAAACCGACGGGCCTTGGGGTTCGTCAAAGGCATCGTGCCATCGAACATCGATTCGATACACTACGCTTCGATCACCATCGAAGTCTTTATGACTAAACTTGGCATCGTATGGGAGAACCAGCGGGTCGCCTTTTGGTCCAAGTGCGTCGTAATTAGGGCTGACCGTACTGCTTTCGCTGATATGGTCCCATATATTATCAGCCTCAATAGCGTATAGCGCCGTTTTGATGCTATCGATATAAAGTGGAGTGTTGCCGATGTTTCTTAGCGACGCTGACGCGTCCACCGTGAACCCGTTGGGGTCATCCTTTATGGGTGAAATGGTTGCAGAATCAAAGTGAAAGCTGGGGTAGGCGCGCTGCGCGACTTTCATGGATCGCTGAGAGTCATGGAAGACATAAAAACTCACGCCTAGCGAAAGAAGCGCAAGAACAGGAGAAAGTAAACCTAGCAAGATGGTAATGCGATGCGGTCTGTCGGCGGTTTTCTGACTGCTGGTTTCTTGTTCGGGCGCGGGTTCCGGCACCTTGGCAGAACTAACTGTCGAAGACGGCAGCGATTCTTCTTGCGAGAAATCGTTCATTGGTGATCCTGCTTGCGACGATATTGTACCTCTTTCATCGTGGCTCTGTTGCTATCCCTTTATAGGTAAGTTTTGAGACAATTCGCGGGGCCGATGAAAACACGGGCTTGCGCATCCCGAAAGTCTGTCTCGGAATGGCATGATGGGAAAGGCCGCCGCACATACCGCAACTGGACGGCTATTAGTGGGCTTCACTCCGCATTATCAATCTGCGCGCGCTGCAACTTATCCGAGTAATCCACGTAAACCGCCTTCCATGTCGTAAAGAAGTCGATCGCGCCCAGGCCCTCGCGGTGGCCGTTGCCGGTTTGCTTCACTCCGCCGAAGGGCAGGTGAACCTCTGCGCCAATGGTCGGCGCGTTGATATACGTGATACCGGCTTCCAGGTCGCGCATCGCCGTGAAAGCGCGGTTCACATCCTTCGTATAGAGCGCCGTCGAAAGCCCATACTCGATCGAGTTCGCGATCTCGATGGCCTGCTCAAAGGTTTCGAACTCAAGGAGCGAGACGACCGGGCCAAAGACCTCCTCGCGCGCAATGCGCATGGACGATGTGACTCCGCCGAAGACCGTGGGCGCAAAGAAATTTCCGTGCGCATAACTTCCCCCGGTCAGCACACTGCCGCCGACGAGCAGCTTTGCGCCCTCGCCGAGAGCGATCTCGACATACCTGGCTGAAGTCTCAATCTGCTGCTTGTTCACCTGCGGGCCCACCTCGATCTGCTCGTCGAGGCCGTTGCCGACTTTCAGCTTCTTCGCACGCGCCACCAGCCTCTCGGTAAACTCGGCGGCAATTCCCTTCTGCAGCAGAATCCTGCTGGTGGCCGTGCAGCGCTGTCCCGTGGTGCCGAACGCGCCCCACAGTGCGCCGTCGAGCGCGAGATCGAGATTGGCGTCGTCAAGCACGATCTGCGCATTCTTGCCGCCCATCTCGAGCGAGACCGGCTTGAAGTTGGCCGCCGCGCGCTGGCCCACCAGCGAGCCCACTTCGCTCGATCCCGTAAAGCTGATGGCGCGCACATCGCGGTGCTCGACGAGCGGCGCTCCGGCATGCGGACCAAAACCGGCAACGATATTCACCACGCCCGCGGGCAGGCCCGCCTCCATCAGCGTCTGGACCAGGTTGTAAGTGGAGAGCGGCGTATCTTCGGCCGGCTTGATGACGCAGGTATTTCCCGCAACCAGGGCCGGAAACAGCTTCCAGCTCGGAATCGCCATGGGGAAGTTCCACGGAGTGATCAGCCCGACCACCCCCAGCGGCATGCGCACGCTCATGGCGAATTTGTTTTCGAGCTCCGACGGCGTAGTCACCCCGAACAATCTTCTGCCTTCGCCGGCCACATAAAACGCCTCGTCGATCGCCTCCTGCACGTCGCCGCGCGTCTCGGCCAGCACCTTGCCCATCTCGCGCGTCATTTCGCGCGCGTATTTTTCCTTGTTTTGGACGAGAAGATTGCCGGTGCGGAGCAGAATCTCAGCCCGCTTGGGCGCGGGAACCAGCCGCCACGTGGCAAAAGCCTTCTTTGCCGCAGCCACGGCCTGCGCAACATCCTCGGCGTCCGAGGAGGGAAAGGCCCCGATTACATCCGAGTTATCGGCCGGATTCAGGTTCAAGAACGTCTTGCCGCTGGCGGCGTGAACCCACTCGCCGCCGATGAGATTTTGATAGGTGGGATGGCTCATAAGACCTCGTGCATTGACCGTGTTCATGGTACCGCGCTGGCTGATTGCGCGGCGAGCGCACCCTGGGAGTTCCAGATTGGCGCGCCCGTAGCTTCTTTTGCACCGCTAATGGGCCAGCGCTCCGGGCACTGCCCCAATAGCCGTACACTGCCGCTGCTCCGTTAGCCGTACAATAGAATCCGAGGTAAGAATCTAGTCCCCAATGTCTTTGAACGGTTATCCCTCTCGCTCCTCTCGGTCGCATGGGCTACGCT
>JBAUCP010000116.1:0-6583 GCA_049677625.1 Occallatibacter sp.
AGCCCAGCCGTTCGGCGACTGCGAGAAAGATATCGAAGTCGCTTCGCGCTTCGCCTGGCGGTTTCACTGCGTCATTGACCTTGCTGACGCGCCGTTCGGAGTTGGTGTAGGTTCCCTCTTTCTCGCCCCAGATGGCCGCCGGCAAAACCATGTCTGCCAGCTGAGTGGTTGGAGTTGGATGAAAGCCGTCCTGCACCACCAGAAAATCCAGATTGCCCAGGCCGTGTTTGAGCACGTCGATGTTTGGAAAGGAGACCAGGGGATTTGTGCCGATGATCCAGAGTGCGCGAATTTTTCGGGATACGGCGGCTTCGATAATGTCGGGATAGGCAAGGCCGCGTTTTTTCGGAATACGATCGACGTGCAGGTTCCACAGCCGCGCCAGTTCCTCTCGATCCTGGTCCGATTCAAACTTGCGATAGCCCGGAAGACCTGACGCGAAGCCGGCCTCGCGTGTGCCCATGGCGTTGCACTGTCCGGTGATGGAAAAGGGCGAAGCGCCGGCGCGTCCGATGTTGCCGGTGAGCAGCGCGAGGTTGTTGATGGCGTTGACCGTCTCAGTCCCTTTTGTGCTGTGGTTGACGCCCATTGTCCATCCAATGAACGCAGCCTTCGCATTGCCGTATAACAACGCGGTCTTGCGGATCAGTTCGGGAGACAGCCCCGTGATGCTCGCCGCGTAGCCGACGGTGCAAGGCTCAAGGGACGCGCGGAGTTCCGCAAAACCGGTCGTGTGTTGCTCGACGTATTCCCTGTCATAGAGTTCCTCGTCGATCAAGATACGCAAGATGGCGTTGATGAGCGCGAGATCGGATCGCGGCTTCAACGGCAGATAGACGTCTGCCATCATGGCAGTCTTGGTGACGCGCGGGTCGGCCACGATCAGTGTCCTGGCAGCGTTGGCTTCCAGCCGCGTGCAAAGGATGGGATGATTTTCAGCAACGTTGGCGCCGATGAGCAAAATAACATCGGCAATCTCAAGGTCCTCATACGCTCCGGGAGGGCCATCGCTGCCAAAAGACCGCTTGTAGCCGGCTACTGCCGTGGACATGCAGAGAGTGGTATTGCCGTCGTAGTTGGTCGTGCCAAATCCCAACTGCACCAGTTTGCCCAGCGCGTAGAACTCCTCAGTCACTAACTGACCGGTGCTGACGATGCCCAGCGATTCCTGCCCATATTTACGCTGGACCTTTCTAAATCGGTCCACGAGGGTATCGATGGCCTCGTCCCAACCGATGCGGACAAGCTGACCGTTCTTGCGTAAGAGCGGATATTTAGCGCGGTCCTCGGCGTCGATGGCGTAGTGTTCGGCCAGGCCTTTGGGGCAGAGTTTGCCAAGGTTGACCGGATGGTTGGGGTTGCCGCGCACACTGACCACCTTGCCGTCGCGCACGCCCAACTGCATTCCGCACCCCACCGAGCAGTATCCACAGGTGCTGTCAACCCAGCAATCGGCGTGTTTGCGCTTTGAAGTAAAGCCCAGGACCGGATCTTCGCCGTAGCTGTATTTCGCAGAGCGGATATCCAATCCGCTCTTCCGTGCAAGCCAGCGCAGCAAAGTCATGCGGCCTCCATGGAGAGATATTCGGTGGCTATGTTGGTAGGAACCACGCTGACGAAAAGCAGATAGCGGCTCATGAATTCACCGGCGATCAAAACCAGAGCAATCGGAATTGCTGTCCAGTTAGATTGCGCGAAGGGCAGCAGCAACAGCGCCGCGCTTAACAGCAGGAAACGCAACAGAAGATGGTTGGCGAGCACAGTGAAAAGAAGTGAGTAGACGCCTCGCCGTTCATGGACTCCGGATCGAGCCAGCCAAATGATCTTGAGTCCGCCTGCAAGCAAGGTGGCTATGCCGGCGAAGATCGTTGCGGCTTGCGCGCGCCCAGATGCGCCGGTCAAAATGTTCGCGACTGCGGAGCCAAGCAGAATCGCCGTCAAATAGAAGTCCAGGAACGTGAACGGTGAATTCCATGCCGGGCGTCCCGGAACCAGATAGAGGCGCGCGCTGGCGCCCACGCCGCCAATTCCAAATACGACAGTCAGGCCGCCAAGGAACATGGCTCCAGGCAGGCGCATCCACAGCGCCGCGGAGTAAGCGGCTGCCGCGCCGGCGAATAACGTGAACAGCAGCACTTCTCGGCTGAGCCAGGAGCGGCGCCACATCTTCAGCGCGCGCACGGCGTGAATGGGCCGGCCAAGATGCAGCGTGGAGGCAGAAAGGGCTACAGCCGCCACCAGCAAGGCAACCAGCGCGGCTGCGCGATGCACGTGGGCGCTGAAAATCTCCAGCAGCCAGATGGAAGTGAACGCGCCCACGGAAAGCTGGGTTAGAACCGTCATCACGACCAATGGCCAGTGGGGATGCTCCGGACGCAATCGGTCGAGGTCGACCTTGCGCACGTCGCGAGGCAGGCGGCCCGGCAGCGTGATGCGCGTTGTGGAGAGGCTGTCTTCTGCCGAGGGCATGCCGGGCGAGTTGGCATCGACGCGATATTCCTCGCGCCACTCGGCCGTTCGGACAGTCTCAATGCGAATAGCGCCCTCGGGGCAAGCGGAGACGCAGGCCGGGTGCTGTTCTTGCGTCAGCCTCCCGTAGCACATGTCGCATTTGCCCACCACACCGCGCTCGGGGTTGTACTGCGGCACGCCATAGGAGCAATTCCAGGTGCAGTACTGGCAGCCAATGCAGATATCGGCGCTGTGGCGCACGATTCCCGTGGGGCCATCCTTGGAGTAGGCATCGACCGGGCATCCCGTCATGCAAGTAGGCTCAAGGCAATGGTTACAACCCATGGAGAGATAGTGCCGGAGCGTGTCGGGGTAGGCGCCGCCTTCGATTTCGCCCACGCGACGCCAAAGAATATCCGCGGGATTTCCATTCTGCTCGTTGCAGGCCACCACGCAACACTTGCACCCGATGCACTTGGTCATGTCGAAGTGAAACCGGTACTGCTCACCAGGCCCCGGCGGAGGCGGCAGTGCAATGTTGGAACCGATCCCGCACAACGAAGACACCACCTCATCGGCTGGATTCGCCGCGGTGGTCAGGTAGTAGGCGTTGTCGCCTGCCTGGGCTCGTTCGAGTAGGGGCAACTCCATAGGCAGCTCCAGTGATGCGCTGGTGCGCATGGTGCGAAGAGAGTTTCTGGCGCCGGGGCACACGTCCGATTTGCCACGATGGGGCTGAATCCGGGCGCGGAAATCCGATCGAATTTGAGCAGAAGATGTGCGGCGGCTGGGCCAGGCTCTTCGCGGAGCCTATTGGAAATCACTCCGGCTTGGGTAAGCTGCCGGCGCGCGGGGCCGGTCAATTGCAAGCGGAGCAGCCTGAACCGGGCCATTCCGCGTGGAGTGATTGCGTTTGAGCATAACGGCAAATTGCTTCGAGCGCAAGCGGAATTCCGTTATGCGTCTTAAGTCGTTCAACTTCTTGAGTTCGTCGAAATGTGGATTCTCTCTATTGCATTGTTGATGAACTCCGTGTTACTGAAGTGTTTAGACAATTCGCCGATGCCATCGGCACCAGGATGTGCCGATGGTGTTGAGAGAGGCGGAACTGTTCGTGGCGAACTACGCGTCGCACGCTGTTCTCGCTTTGAGCGCACTCGGAGCTGCGCGATTGACACTTTCTCCAATTCTTTCAGTCATCCGCTGCGAGAAAAGAGCAACGGAGCGGACTTACGACTATGACCCAGAAAAGCCGGTGTTAACATAACCTCAATTCAGCACGAAGCGCGAGGCGCGATTTTTTCTCCGTGCGCGAATACCCTGCACGGTCGCGTTCCACGACATAGCCCGACGGTGTAACCACGCTATTCGACTTCACTCTACGGGAGACAACATGCCAGGGGCGGACTTTGGCGGCTTGCGAATTCTTTCCCTTGAATCGCGCCGCTCGGTTGAAGTTGCAAAGCTCATCCGCACGTACGGCGGTGAGCCGCTCACGGCCCCTGCCATGCGCGAGATCCCTCTCGACTCCAATTCGCCGATTTGTGAATTCGCGGAAGCCTTGATGCGCGGCGCATTCGACCTGGTTATTTTCACCACCGGGGTCGGCGTTCGCGCTCTGGTCAAAACTGTCTCAGAACATTATGACCGCGAGAAGTTTCTCGCAGCTCTTCGTTCGATCAAGATTGCAGCCCGTGGCCCCAAATCATCGAGCGCGCTCCGTGAACTCGAGATTCCGATAGCCGTGATCGCGCCCGAGCCGTTCACCTGGCGCTCGCTGATGTCCGCGCTGGAAGCGAAACTTGGTTCCTCGCTCCAGGGCATGAATCTAGCCGTGCAGGAGTACGGCACGTCGAATCCAGAGCTGTTGACGGCGCTCGCCGAAAAGAGCGTCTCCATTACCCGCCTTATGGTTTACAAGTGGGCGTTGCCGGAGGACGTTCAACCTTTGCGCGAGGCTGTTCTGGCCCTCGCTCACGGACATGTCGACGTCGTGCTCTTTATGAATGCCGGACAGGTCGCGCATTTGTTTCTCATGGCGGAGCGCATGGGCTATACCGAAGCGCTTTATGAAGGCTTCCGCTCCACGGTCATCGGTTCCATCGGCCCCAGTACGACAGAAGGGCTCTCCCTCTACGGATTGCAGCCGGATTATGAACCGACCCAATCTAAGATGGGCTTCCTCATCAATGAGCTGGCGCAGAAGGCCAGCTCTCTGTTAGAGCGGAAACGGTCAGCTGCAGCGCTCCACGTTTCCAGCGTCCCGCCAATCCCCGTCAGTCCGCTGCTGCGAGGCGAAGCATCGGTCCCGCATGCTGGAAAACCCACACCCTCCGCCGTCGATTTTCTGCATGAGATCGGGAGCCGCATGGCTGCGTCGGATCCACTTCATACAGTCCTCGATCGGATTGTGGATTTCGCCTGTTCCGTCATCAATTGCGACTCCTGCTTCGTCTATGTTCTCGAAGACAATCAACTGGTTCTTCGCGCGTCGAAGAATCCACATTCCGACCTCGTCGATCATCTCGGTATCTGGCTTGGTCAAGGGATCACTGGATGGGTAGGCTGGCATCGTGAACCCGTCGCCATTCCCGCCAGGGCGCTGCAAGATCCACGCTTCAAGCGATTCAAAGATTTGCCCGAAGACACTTTTGAAGCCTTTCTCTCGGTGCCAATCCTCTGTCGCAGCAAACTGGTCGGAGTGATCAACCTCCAGCATCGAAAGCCTTATCATCACACAGAAAACGAAGTTCGGCTGCTCACAGCCATCGGCCATCTGGTGGGCGCGGAACTGGAAAGGGCTCGACTCGAAACCGAGAACCTTCAACTCTCGGACCGGCTGGAATCACGCAAACACATTGAAAAGGCCAAGGGAGTGCTGCAGCGCGATTTCGGTCTCGATGAAGACTCGGCCTACAGAGCCATGCAGCGCGAAAGCCGGCAGCGCCGCAAATCCATGCGCGAGATCGCGGAGGCCATTGTGCTGAACGATGATCTACGTAAGAGCCGCTTTGGTGAAATCGGCAAGACGGCAGTCGGCGACACATCTCAATCGCCGACTACTTCGCCGGAGTCCTTGGAGTTTGGCTCGTAGAGGAATGCTTGTCGCAAGGGGATATCGCGCGCGCAGTCCCAGGCTTTGATCCGGATGGCGCAATTTACGAGGCTCATTTCGCCGCCATGCCTTTCCGATCGAGACCCCACCGGTATACGAACTCCACAAATGCCCGAAAGTACGTATTGCAGCCGCCAAGGAAACGCGCTATGATCTGCGGTATGGGAGAGACTATGCAGTCTCCTCCCGGCCTCTTAGCCCTGCACCATGCCGTGCAGCGGTTCTTCACTCTGACAGTTTAGTGCGTTTCCGCTCCGCGATGAGCCTTGAATCCTCCGCATTGCTTGCGGTGTTCGATTTGGTCTCGACGCCAGTCTGTGCCCTCGGCGCGACTGCGCGTCCGGAGAACGTCCCAGCCAATTCATTTTGGCTGCGAGCTTCATTTGAGGACATTCGGCATGGAAACTTTGGCGCCTCCCAACCCGGCGGACTTTACTGCGGAACAGAAGGAATATCTCCTGGGCTTTTTTGCAGGGGCGACGCGGCGAGACGCACGACCGTTTGTGGGGCTGACCGCGAATGGCCTGCTCACCGGCGATCCAGCCTCCTGTGAAAGGAATCACGCAGAGCCCGCTGAGGAAATCTACTTTGGCACGCCGGTTTCCGAACTATCGAGAGAAGAACTCTGGAAATATGAGCAGAATCCTCTCGATATCTGGGACAGACTGATCGCGCACGCGGATGAAAATCGCGCGCCCGCGCCAGATGATCTTTTCCGTTTCAAATTCCACGGCCTTTTCTATGTGGCGCCGGCCCAGGATTCCTTCATGCTGCGTCTGCGTGTTCCAGGAGGAAGCCTCACAGCTCATCAGATGCACGGCCTTGCGTCGATGGCATCGGACTGGGGTTCGGGCCGGGCCGATATTACTACCCGCGCCAACTTGCAGATTCGCGAATTTCAACCGAAAGACATCCTTCGCGTGCTCAACAAGGTGGATGCGCTGGGCATGACTTCGCGCGGTTCGGGCGCGGACAACATACGCAACGTTACGGCATCGCCCATCACGGGTATCGATC
>JBAUCP010000117.1:0-6148 GCA_049677625.1 Occallatibacter sp.
CAGTTGAGCCTGACGGCGCGCTTGATGAAGGACGGGCGCGCGATTGCGCAGGCGGCCGAAAGCGCGCACGTGGAAAAGAGCGATCAGGATTTCAAGCTGACGATTGAGGGCCTGAAGGAGATTGCGCTGTGGGACGTGGACCATCCTCACCTCTATGACGTGGAGGTCACGCTGTCGCGGGGCCATGAAATACTCGATCGCTGCCGCACACGGATTGGATTTCGCGATGCGCGATTCGAGCTGGACGGATTCTTCCTGAACGGACGGCGGACGCAGATCTTCGGATTGAACCGTCACGAGCTCTATCCCTATGTCGGTTTTGCTGCGCCCCGCCGCCTGCTGCGCCGCGATGCGGAGATTCTGAAGCACAAGCTGAATTGCAACGCGGTGCGCTGCTCACACTATCCGCAGTCCGAAGCATTTCTTGACGCGTGCGATGAACTGGGCCTGATGGTGTGGGAAGAGCTGCCAGGATGGCAGTACATTGGCGACGAGAGCTGGCAGGATCTAGCCATGCGCGATGTGGAGGCAATGGTGCGCCGCGACCGCAATCACCCCGCGATCATTGTGTGGGGTGTGCGCATCAACGAGTCGCACAACGATCCCGATCTCTATCAACGCACGCGCGCGCTCGCCAAATCGCTCGACGATTCACGCGCGGCATCGGGCACCATGACTTCGCAATCGACCGAAGGCTGGAGCGAAGACGTATTCTCCTTTGACGACTATCACGCCGCGCCCGATCACACGGTGGGAATCGACGCGCCTGTGCCGGGCTTTCCTTATCTCATCTCGGAGTGCGTGGGCCAATACAACTACCGCGCGGGCAAGGGCTTCAATGTGCGCTACCGGCGCGCGGGCGATCTGGGGCAGCAAATGGACCAGGCGATCTTTCATGCGCAGGCGCACAGCAGAGCGGCCGGATACGAGCGCTGCTCGGGCGTGATCGCGTGGTGCGCATTCGATTACGCCAGCCTGATGAATGCCTATGACGGAGTGAAGTGCCCCGGCGTGTTCGACACATTCAGGCTGCCAAAGCTCGGCGCTTCGTTTTACAGGGCGCAGGTGGATCCCGCGGTGCGGCCGGTGATTGAGCCCGGCTTCTATTGGGACTTTGGTCCACAGAGTCCGTCGGGGCCGGGCGAACACGCCGCAATCTTTTCAAACTGCGACCGGCTGAAGCTTTCAATCGATGGGAAGGCGACTGCAACCGTCGAACCCGACCGCAGCGGCTATCCGCATCTCAAGTATCCGCCATTTTTTGCGGACTTGAAGATGGACGGAAGCGTGCATCCTGAGCTTCGGATTGACGGCTATGTGGGGGACCATCGCGTCTTGTCCCGCTCATTTTCTTCTGACCCGTCGAGCGATCGGCTGTGGGTCCATGCGGAAGATGAGGAACTCGAAGCCGATGGAATCGACATGACGCGCATCGCCTTCGCCGCGGTGGACAAGTTCGGCACGCAGCGGCCGTTAGCTACAGGCCTGGTCACGCTTGCAATGCACGGGCCCGGCGTGATCGTCGGAGAAAATCCATTCTCGCTGGATGCGAACGGCGGAGCTGGAGCCGTTTACGTGAGAAGCACGCGTGGATCGACGGGGGTGATTCGCGTAACGGCTTCGCACCCGGCGCTTGGAGCGGGCTCAGCGGAGATCATCGCGAAGGCCGCGGAGCCCCGGGATCGATCGTATTGAAGTGACGAAAACTAAGCCTGGCCTGAGCCTCGGCACAAGTCTTATAACGGAGCGTTCCGGCAACCGGCAATCAACAAGAATCGCATTCGACAGAGCACGGGGAATTGAATGTCAAATATCGGGAGACGGGAGTTTCTGAAGACGTGTGCGACGGCTGCGATAATTGAAAGCGGGGGAGTCTAATCTCTTTCAAGGCATCCTGTGAGCGAACTGGCGCTATATCAACGCATGCTGGCTGTGGCGCTCGAAGAGGCGCGCTTCGGGTTCGCCGAAGGCGGCATTCCCATCGGCGCGGCCCTTTTTACGCGCGCAGGCGAGCTTGTCAGCCGCGGCCACAACCGCCGCGTGCAGCAGGGCGACCCCAGCGTGCACGGCGAGACCGACGCATTCCGCCGCGCCGGCCGGCAGCGCAGCTATCGCAATCTGGTGATGGTCACCACGCTGGCGCCGTGCTGGTATTGCAGCGGCCTGGTGCGGCAGTTTCGCATCGGCACGCTGGCTGTGGGCGAGAGCCGCACCTTCGCTGGAGGCCTCGACTGGCTTCGCGAAAACGGCGTGCATGTGATCGACCTGGACAGCCGCGAATGCCGCGAGCTGCTGGAAAGCTTTATCGCGGCGCATCCGGAGATATGGAACGAAGATATCGGCGAAGAGTGACGCGGGCCGATCAAGCGGACGCGCGATGCAAAGCCCGCTCTCGGCCAGTACCACATCGCGTTTGCGATTGCAGGACCGAAGCAGGGAGGCGGTTGATATAAGCGGGCTCTTGTTGCTTGGAACTGAAAGAGCGCTCAGATCGGTGTTTCTCCATCCGCCTAGCCCGAAGTATCTTCTAATGTAGAACTCGCGGTCGATTCAGCCGCTCGGGGCCCTAAGAACTGCCACATCCGGCATTCCTGACTTGCAGATTTCACCTTGCTCCTGCCTTGACGAGCAATTCAGCTATCTCCTGGTGGCCATTCGCTGTCGCAAGGCTCAATGCCGTATTTTTGTTTCCATGCACCACAACACCTCCGGTCTGGGAGGCAATCCAGGCTGCCGTTGTGGTGACGCCTGGATAAGCTTTGGCCCCGTTTGGCATCTGGACATAGTCGGAATCAAAAGCACTTGCGTTGACGTTGGCTCCCTTGGCAAGCAGCACCCGCACGACCTCAATGTGACCATTCATGGATGCGCGCATCAGAGCCGTGAAATCATCCTCATCTGTCAAATCCGCGCCGACGCCCAGATCCAGAATGGACTGGACGGCAGCCGCGTCCCCACGATTTGTCGCGTCAAACAAATACTTAGCCAGCGCCTTGTTGGCTTGCCAGCGCACGTTGACATCCGAGTCTGTGAGAGCAATCTTCGCCAGCAACGACAGGTCGGTCAAGTCTTCCACGGCATTTTGGCGCGCCACGGGGTCCTTGTCCTCTACAGCAAACTTAGCCAGTAACGACTGGTCATTCAGGGCCTGCGCAGCAGAGACGCGTACTCTTTCTTCCTTGTCATCAACGACAATCTTCGCCAGCAACGATCGGTCCGTCAGGTTATACACTGCAAAATTACGGATGTTCACATCCTGCTCATCCGTCGCAATCTTTGCAAGATCTTTACAAGCGCTTTTCTTGCCGTGATTACACTTTTGCGCCAGGTCGTAAACCTCATCATCGGTGCTTGCCGAGATTTGACTGGGTTTGACCAAGGTCAAGAGGGCCACCGCTAACAGCCCCGAGATCGCTATTGTACGACTCATATGATGCCTCCGCGACAAGCCACCGGATGATATCAGACCTCGATAATCGAAATCTCCTTTTAGTATTCCGATTTGGCAGAATTGTACTGCTCCTGAGTGGGATGGCAAGACCGGAGCTGCATTTGCAGTCGAACCCACAGGGCGATTCCGTGCCGTTTGGGGTTCGTCCGGCGCAATCGAGAGCCCTTATCGTGGAGTATTTTTCCCGCCGTTGACGCGGTGGTTCGGGCATAGTCCTATCCGGGGGTAGAGGCCGCGCCCCTTCAAAGCCCCATTTATGCAACCGGTTCTAACCCCATTTGGTCATGGCCAACAAGCCTTCACGGGCGATAGAATTATTGTTTCCTATGGATGTGCCGACAACAGTGCCGCCCCTGCCCACCGCTGCTGCGTGGAGCACGGAGCCAGCCACGACTCCCTCAACGCCGCTCAAGCTGGCTCTTGTGATTCCCACGCTCTGCGAGGCGGGCAACATCGGCGGCCTGCTTGGCCATGTGCGCTCGGTCCTCGATCCGCTCGGCATCCGCTACGAAATCATCGTGGTCGACGATGACAGCTCCGATGGCACCGGCGACATTGTCTCGGCGATCGCAAAAGAAGACCCGCGCGTGCGGCTGATGGTGCGCAAGGGCGAGCGCGGCCTCTCCGGCGCGGTGCTCGACGGCTGGCGCAAAACAGACGCCGACATTCTGGGCGTGATGGACGCAGACCTGCAGCATCCACCCGAGCTGCTGCCGCAGTTATTCAACGCGATGCTCGCCGGCCGCGACCTGGTCATCGGCAGCCGCTACACGCCCGGCGGCGAGCTGGGCGGATGGAACCCGATGCGCAAGCTGCTCTCTGCCGCTGCGGTGTGGGCCACCTGGCCGCTGCAGCGCCGGCGCCTGCGCGCCAAAGACCCCATGTCTGGCTTTTTCATGATCCGCCGCAGTTGCATTGAGCAGATCGAGTTTCAGCGCGCGGGCTTCAAGCTGCTGCTGGAGATTCTGGTGCGCGCGCGCCTGAGTTCGGTTGAAGAGGTTCCGTTTGTCTTCGGCAGCCGTTTCCGCGGCGCCAGCAAGGCCAACATGAAGGTCGCCATCGACTATGGCCGCCTGCTGGCGCGGCTCTATCGCGGCAAATATGGTTTTCATCGCTCGACTGCACTTGGCGTAGGTGTCGGGCGCTGATGCCGCTCGTTCTCAATCCGGCCCCATCTCAACAGAAGCCGGTCTCAAACCAGAGATAAATCTCCGTGCCCCGTCCTTTCGACTTTTTTCTGTCGAAAGGGCGGGAAAGCACAAGTCGAAGCTGACTCGCTAACCCGCCCTTCACATCGCCGGCAACAGCAACCGCAGCACCAGAAATCCGCCCACCCCGGCGAAAAACACCAGCGCCATGCGAATGCCGGGCTCGCGATTCACCTCCGGCACCAGGTCTGTAGCGGCAACATACAGAGCCACGCCGGCTGAGACAGGCAGCCCATACGGCAGCCACTGCGGAACCAGCTCGATCAGCATTACGCCCGCCAGCGTGGCCGCGGCCAGCACTACGGCGGAGTAGAACGCCATGGACCGGCTGCGTCCGCTGGCCAGCATCACTGAGGCCATGGTGAACCCCTCCGGCATCTTGTGCAGCAGGATGGCGAGAAAGATCAGCCAGCCCAGCCAGTTCGAAACCACGAAGCCCGACCCGATGGCCACGCCGTCAAACAACGCATGCACGCTCAAGCCGCCCATGACCGAGTAGCCCGTGCGCCCCGAAACAAATTCGTGTGCGTGCGTCTCTTCGCCAAAGTGAAAGTGCGCGTTGATGGTGTGCTCCAGCAGATGCACGGCGCAGTAGCCGGCCATGATGAGCACCGGCCCCAGCCTGGGACTCAGGCGCAGGCTTTCGGGCGCCATCTCCAGCACCGCCGTGGCCATCAGGAAGCCCGCGCCCAGCGCGACAAAGTAGCGCAGATAGCGCTCCACGCCGCGCGCGCGCACCAGCACCAGCCCGCCAGCCACATCGGCCAGTGCGGCAATCGCGCCGAGAATGAGGGAGAGCTTGAGCATGGAACGGAAGGCCTCGTGGATTGTTTAAGCGTCGTGGCCGGGATCGTGCTTTCCCAGGTCCCAAACCACCCCAGCGACGAAGACCTGTCGCTGGGGACCCCGGTATCGGGACCTGGGGCACCCTTGTTCGTGCGGTGAGACGCGGACAATAAGTTCAGCCGCTGTGGCGGATGTGCATCACGTCGCCATCCTGCACTACATACTCCTTGCCTTCCAGCCGCAGCGTTCCCCTGGCGCGGGCCGCGGCTTCTGAGCCGGCTTCGAGCAGCGCGTCCCAGCGGATGGTCTCCGCGCGGATGAAGTGATGCTCCAGATCCGAGTGAATTGCGCCTGCGCCCTGCGGAGCCTTCGAGCCTGCCGGAATGGTCCACGCGCGGCACTCGTCCTCACCGGCAGTGAAAAAGCTGATGAGCCCCAGCAGCTCATAGCTCTTGCGGATCAGCCGCACCAGCCCGCTCTCATGCAGCCCGTAGCTATCGAGAAAATCCGCTGCTTCGGCGTCGTCCATCTCCGCCAGCTCGGCCTCCACTTTGCCGCAGATGGCTGTGGCGCCGGCGTTCTCACGCTTGGCCCCTTCCTCCAGCTTTAACTTCGCCGCGGCCGCGTCCAGATCGTCGCCCAGCGTGGTGCTTTCGCCAATGTTCAGAACATACAGAATGGGCTTTTGCGAGAGAAACATGAA
>JBAUCP010000118.1:0-2537 GCA_049677625.1 Occallatibacter sp.
ATTCCGTTTGGATTCTCCCGCACCTTCATCGACTTTGTTCCCATCAGCGCCGGCTTCAACCCATCGACCCAGCTTGGATTTCCCGCCTACATCGCATCAAACGCCGACCATCTGCTCTTTCCGGGGATTGCGCCGGCAAACTACTACACGCTGGGCGACGCTGCGCAGGGACAGGGCCGGCTCGGCGCCTTCGATATTTATACGATTGGCGTGAACACCACCAAGGTGGCCGGCAAGCAGGTGATCAAGTTCGGCGCAACCGGTTGGCTCCTGCAGGCCAACGATTCCGAGTCCGGATCGTCCACCGGCAGTTACAGCTTTTCACAGGCCCTTACCCAGGGGCCGAACCCGAACGCCGCCACCTCCACTGCCGGCAACTCCATCGCGTCCATGCTGCTCGGCCTGGGCAGCGGAACCTATGAGATCGATTCCAAGAATGCCGCTACCACCAGCCGGTATTATGGCGTGTATTTCCAGGACGACTGGAAGATTTTGAGCCGGCTGACCCTCAATCTGGGATTGCGGTACGACCTCGATATTCCGCGGACCGAGAGACACAACCGCGCGGAGACATTCAATCTGGCGGTTGCCTCGCCGCTTGCGGCAACAACCGGTTTGAGCAGCCTGAAGGGCGGCGTGGTCTATGCCGGAGCGAACGGAGCCAGCCGCCGCCAGTACAATCCGCAGTGGAGCAACTTTGGCCCGCGGCTCGGGCTTGCCTACTCGCTCAACTCCAACACGGACATACGCGCGGCCTATGGCCTCTACTATGGACCGTCGTTCCGCGCCGCAGGGGCGACAGTCGGCAACGAGGGATTCAGCGCTGTGACGACTTATACCGGAAGCGCCAACGGACTGACGCCTTCTGTGTATCTCAGCAATCCCTTTCCTTCCGGCTTGAACCAGCCGGTGGGAAACTCCCAGGGCCTGTTGACCGGAATCGGTTCTTCCTTTGAAAACCCGGTGACCGGAGACAACAAGGTTGGCTACACGCAGAACTGGGACCTGGACATTCAGCGCCAGTTGCCCTTCAATGTGCTCGTCGATGCTGCCTATGTCGGGAGCCACGGCGTGCACCTGAACAAATCCGGTGAAAACGATTGGAACGGGGATCAGCTCACTACGTCCACGCTGGCTTTGGGCAGCCAACTGCAGCAAAGCGTCGCCAACCCTTTCTACGGAATTATCAAGACGGGCGTCGAATCGAACGCAACCATTCCTAACAGTTATCTCGATGCACCGTTCCCGCAATACACCGCGGTGGATCTGTCTTACCTCGGCGGCGGCTACGAGGATTACAACTCCTTCCAGTTGAAGGTGAACAAGCGCCTGTCGCACAATCTCAGCGCGCTGGTCTCTTACACCGGTTCCAAGCAGATTGACGACTACTCCATCATTTCCAACGTGGGACACAACACCGGAGGCATTCAGAACATCTACAACCAGCGCGGAGAGCGCGCTGTCTCTTCCAACGATATCTCCCGCAATCTGGTTGTCAGCGGCGTCTACGATCTTCCCCTCGGCCGCGGCCAGAGATTTGGGGGCAACTGGAACCGGCCTCTGCAGGCAGTGGCCGGAGGGTGGCAGATCAACGCGATCACCACGGAGCAGACGGGCTTTCCACTCTCGCCGACGACACAGAATACCTCTCAATCCGGCGGCAATACTCTGCGGCCGAATCTTACCGGCGTCAGTCCGGTCGTGGGAGGCTCAGTGCGGTCTCGTCTCAATGACTATCTCAACTCCGCGGCGTTTTCGCAGCCGGCGCCATTCACCTTTGGCAACGCGCCGCGCACGCTCTCCAACGTGCGTGGTCCGGGATACCACGATGTCGATTTTTCGATGTTCAAGAACTTCCACCCAACCGAGCGAATGAACGTGCAGTTCCGCGCGGAATCCTTCAACCTGCTTAACCAGGTCCAGTTCGGAATCCCCAACATGGTGCTGTCCTCCGGGCAGTTTGGCAAGATCACCAGTCAGGCCAACACACCAAGGGAGATTCAGGCCGCCATCAAGATACTTTTCTAGGAGAAGTTGCAGCGCCGCACGGCCGGAGTGGAAGGACTGGTTCCTTCCGCCGGCAGTGCAGCAATCGCTCGCGCCAGATCCGCAGGCCTGGGACCGGTGTGCGGGCCAATATCAAAACCGTTCGCGCAACCGGAATGGAGCCTTCAGAAAAATGGATCACGATACAGGTGCTGGAACCAACCGCAGAGAATTCATTCAGGGCGGCGTGGCCGTGATGGGAACGTTGTTGACTTCAGCGGGTCCCGCCGTGGCCGCCGCGAAGACGGCCGCCAAGAGGCCCAATCTGCTTTTCATTTATACCGAAGGCCAGCGCGCAGACGCGCTTAGCATCGCCGGCCACCCCATCTTGCAGACGCCGAATCAGGATCGCATTGGCAGTGAGGGCATGCGCTTCACCAATGCATTCTGCACAAACGCGCTCTGCGCGCCGGCTCGCTCAACCGCTCTCACCGGACTTTGGTCGCGGACCTCGGGCGCGCTCGACAACCAGTTTCTGAATACGCCGCTGC
>JBAUCP010000119.1:0-5816 GCA_049677625.1 Occallatibacter sp.
GTATGGAACAGATATGCACCGGAAAAAGTGGTTTCACAGATTGACCCTCGTCTTGTTCATTTCAGCGGCCACTCTGGCGCCGGCGGTCGATGCACAACAGCCGGCATTCAAATTGCTCTACGCGCAACGGATCAACTTCGACACGACGTTGAAAGTCATGCTCGATTTTGGCGCCGGGGTGCGCCATCCATTTGTTGTGGACACCGGCTCGGTGGGTATTGTTGTGCCGGAGACTGAACTGCCACGCTCCGTCAAAAAAGCGGCTGCCGGCACCATCCGGTACACCAGCTCGGGACTGGTGGTGGAGGGTTTCTGGACCGAACCGATCAACGTGAGGCTGGATGTTTCCGGTGCGATTGCGCGTGTACCGGTGTTTGCTGCAACAAACTCCAGATGCGTCCAGCCGTCGAGCAATGCCTGCCATCCGGGCTCGCTCCCGCGCATGATGGGAGTAGGATTCGGCCGCCCCGATTCCTATGCGTCGCCTGACAAAAATCCGCTGATTCACATCGCAAACCTGCCCTCGGGCACACCCTCAAATTACCGAATCACAAACTCCGGTATCGAGCTGGGCATTATGAATGCCGCGAATATCGAGGGCATGCACACCATGCGGCTGAGGAGTTTTACCCGCCCCGGACTCTCGGAGCAGCCCGTAACCGATTACAGGACGCCCGCCGGGACAATTCGCGTGAACGGCGGCCGCCATCAAGATGGGACGATCCTTATAGACACTGGCATTACAGATGCTCTCATCGCCCTCGATAACGGGGAGCCATCAGGATGCGTTGCTCTTCCTCCCGCAGCCGGAGCGGATTGTACCGTCGAGAACGGAACCAGGTTTACGGTATCGATGCTGGATGGAGCAGCCGAACTCTCTTTCAGCATGGGTGATAACGCTCCAACCACACCGTCTTCCGGACACTGGATCCATCTCAACCAGCAAGAGGGGAACTTTATCAACACTGGAATTCGATCCTTGACCCGCTTCGACATTTTTTACGACTACACGAACGGTCTGTTCGGTCTCAGTCCTGCGAGTTTCTAACGAATGCCGGGCGACCCATCCTTTCCGCATTTCCGTTGCGCCGGACGAGACCTGAGCCGTCCGCATGGGTCTCCGTTATAATCCGAGCTTGCGATAAATAAGGAGAATGGAATGGCGCAGGACAATGCCACGATCATCCGCTGCTTTGCGGATGAAGTGATCACGCAGGGGAAGATCGACTCGGCGGCAGAGTATGTGTGGGAAGACGTGGTTGAGCAGGTTCCGCTGCCGGGGCAGGGTCCTGGATTGGACGGACTGAAAGATATACTGCGCGCCATGCGTGCCGGCTTTCCCGACATTGTCTTCTCCATCGTGGAGCAGATTGCGGAAGGCGAAAAGGTGGCCAGCCGGTTTGAATGGAGCGGCACACACAAGGGTGAATTCTTCGGTGTCCCGGCAACAGGCCGGCCGGTGCGCGTGTGGGGAGTTGTGATCGACCGCCTTGAGGATGGGCGGATCAAGGACACACGCATCCTCATGGACACCATGGGCCTGATGGCCCAGCTCGGCGCACTGCCTTCTTAGCCTGCGGAGTAAAGCGCCGAGTGCCCCATCCTTTCCGCGTTTCCGCCGCGGCGGACGGAAAGAGTGGGAAAGCACAGACAATGGGTGCCCCAGGTCTCGATTCTGAGACCTGGGAAAGCACGGACCCCAATCGTATCAACCCACCGCCGACCATTATTCTGAAGGTGTGACGCAAGCCCCCGACCCACACGCCAGACCACCGCATCGAAAACGTCTTCTCCGATCCATTCTTCTGGGTCTTGGCCTCGGCGTGGTGCTTCTCTGGTCGCTGGCCGCGCTGACGCTTGTGGCCGCGCGATGGATTGACCCGCCGACAACCGCCATACACATCGAGCGCCGCCTGCAGGCCTGGATTCACCACAAGCCCTATCACGAGCGCTACACATTCATTCCGCTCAGCCAGATCTCGCCCGATCTGCAGCACGCAGTGGTTGCCGCGGAGGACGCGCGCTTCTACCAGCACCATGGCTTCGATTGGCAGCAGATCCAGATCGCTGCCGAAGAAGATATGGAGGGCGGACGCACGCGTGGAGCTTCCACCATTACGCAGCAACTGGTAAAGAACCTGTTCTTCGGAACGGGCCGCTCCATCCTCCGCAAGGGCGCGGAGTTCACGCTGGTGCCGGTGGCCGAACTGGTGCTCGGCAAGCGGCGCATTCTGGAGCTCTACCTCAACGTGGTCGAGTGGGGCCCTGGAATTTATGGAGCAGAGCCGGCGTGCGCTTACTACTACCGAACCTCGGCCCGGAATATCGGCCGAGAACAGTCGGCACAGCTCGCCGCGATTCTACCGGCTCCGCTGAAGCGACGGCCCGAGCGCATGACCCACTACAGCGCGCTCATCCAGGAGCGGATGAGCCAGATGGGCTGGTAATCGCGCGCATTATTTCCGAACAGGAAGCTCCTCACAGCCTGCGTGGCCGAATTCACGGCCGCGCCTCAACGGCTCGCACCGTCACAATCTCGTGCGGATGAATCGTGAAATGAAATTGATTCTCTCCATCGAGTGCAACCGGCGTTCCACCGCGCTCCAGCGCATCTGTCTGCGTAACGCTCTTGAGGTGCAGCAGCGGACTGCTCACCGTCACCGTGCGCTCAGCGCCGCCCAGATCGAGAAAGCGCAGGATGGTTCCGTTGCCGTCTTCGGCGGGCTTCCACGTCTCCAGCAGAACGTCCGGGTCTGCGATGTTCAGCAGGTTGGCCTGCCGCCCATCAAGCTGCGGCGCGTTCTCCGCTGCCGGTGCGCTGCCGGCTTCGGCCGCGTGGCTGGCGTTCTGGTCTGTTGAGGGCGGCAGCGCCTTATCCTGGTCGGTGATGATGTCTTTTTCGAGCGGCGTAGCTTCTTCCCATCCCGCGCGGCTCAGCTGCTGCGGCCGGGTTGCGTCTGCACTGGTGACGATGTAATGAAACGTAAAACTCCCACCCTGCGCGGCGCGATAGTTCGTGTCCCAGTAGTTATTCATGATGTAAGAGAAGATGGTTCCCGGCCGCTTGCCGAAGCTTGCGGGCCACGCGCCGCGGTTGATGTCGCCCAGTGTGACCAGCGGCGCATCGAGCGGCATGACGGCGCCGGCCACGCCATCCTGCTCTGCTGAGACCCAATGCTGGACGGAGAACCACTCATGGCCCGCGCCGGGATACATGTCCTTCGCGGGGTCAACGACGCCATTTTGAATCTCGTAATGAAATTCAGGCGCACTCATTGCAAACGGAAAAGCGAAGTATGCCGCCTCTTTGCTCTCGACTGATTTCTTGTCAAGCTCTTCCACAAACTCGATCTTCTTTTGGTTGTCGAAGAGCAGAATGGTGGTTCGGATGGAAGGCGTGTTCACGGACTGGCTCTCCATGCGCGCCTCTTCGCCAAAGGGTGTGCGCACCACCGAAACAAGCCTGCCGCCGCTTGCCGGATGCACTTCGAGATCGGGCCCAGGCGAGATGCGGTCATAATGGAGCAGAGTGTTGGGCAGCTTGTCTCCGCCGGTGACGTAGAGATACTGGCCAAATCGATACGCGCTCTGTTGGCTCACCAGCTCGCGCCCTATTTGCTTGTCGTAGATGCTGCGCACCGCGCCGGTCTCGGGATCGAGCTCAATCTTGTAATACGCATTTTCGAGTGTTGTGCCTGGCTGCTCAGTTTGCGCGGCCTGCGTGTTCTGCGCTCGCCGCATGGCGTATACCCTGTAGCCGAATGCGGGCACATCTTCAGCCATGAAGCGCGCGTGGAGAAAATTACTGCCGCTGCTCAGAGTCTCGAACGGAACCGGCTGATTGGTCACCGTATCGACGATCTCGTCGCCCTTGTTCAGGTCCACTTCAACCAGTCCGCTACGCTTCCAGTTGAGGCTGTTGAAGACGATCAGGCTTCCGCGGCCGGCGGAGATGAGATTGGCCAGATTCGCCATGCTGCGCCGCGCGATCCAGTCCGCATCCGCGGCGGCATTCACGGCGAACCGATCCTTTATTGCAAGCTGATCCACAGCCTCGGAGCTCGAAGGGTCTGAGACGCTGTTGTACGAATCCCAGGTGTGCTCATCCATGAGCACCATCTGAGTCCACATGCGGCCCAGCTCAGCGGGGTTGGCGGCGAAGCGAGGGTTGGCAAGCGCGGCCAGCGTGGAGAACTTTTCCGCCGTCAGCCCGCGCGCTTCGTTGTTGCGCTCCATGGCCAGGAAATACGCGTCCGACGCCGCGCCATCCTCCCAATACGGTCCGCCGTCGCCGCGAATCGTGGGCAGATCGCCGTCGAATTGCTTCTCGATGCTCACCATCGCATCGTGGAATCCGGAGTAGTCCAGATGCGGATACGCGTAGATGCTGTTCCACTCGCCGGCAATCTCTGCCTGCTGCGGAAAGAGATCGGTATTTTCAACCTGCGTGCCGAAGATGATTGCCGTGCTGGCGCGGTAACTGGAGTGCGAATACATCTGCAGGAAGAGCGGCAGCGTGTCGCGCCCTGCCGCAACCAGCGGCGGCAGGCCGAAGAGGAACTGCATCTGCATGTAATGGCGCGAGTACCAAAGCAGCACGCGCTTGCCGTCAGGGCCTTCCCACCACATGGGCGAGCTCTCGTTGAGGCGGCCCTGCAACAGAACGGGACCGCGGTAGTTGTCGCTGCCGGCGCCGAGATACGAAATGCCTGCCGAAGCGAGGATCGAGGCATAAGACCAGGTGAAGGAGGGAACGTCGGTGATGTTGGCGTAATCCAGCGGAGAGCTGTTTTCGCGGCTCAAATTCGCGCTGGGATAAAGCGAGCGGATCAGCGTCTCAGCAGACGCAATGCCGGTGAGCAGATTGGCGTACTGCGCCGGCACAAAGATCTTCCGGTCGCGAATCGCCTCCAGCGCGCGCTGTTTTTCGGCTGCGGTTCGCGTCTCGAGAAACTGCTGCAGGTCCCATTCTCCATCCAGGCTGAACCGGAAGTCAGGATGAGCGGCGGTCATCTGCAGCGCCTCATCGATGGCGCGGCTCTGGATGGCGGCCACCTTGGCCTGATAGTCGGAGTAGCCCACATCGACGTGAATGTGAGGGACGATCAGCAGCGTCCATTTCTTTGCGGGATCAATCGTCTGGTCAAAATGCTCGGTGTGCCCGCCCATCTTAATGATCAGCCTGGCCTGCGTTTTGGGGGCGAACTCCGCAACCAGAAACTCGAGCTTCTCTTCACCAAACGCCTGACCGCCGCGCAACGCAAGCCGGTAATGCCGGCCTGCGATGGTCAGGTCGGCGCTGCCCGGCGCCACGCGGCTGCCGTAGCGAAGGAAAGCGTCCACGCGCTCTTCGAGCTCGCTGTTCTTCTTTTCGAAAAAGATCGTGGGCTCGAGTTGCGCGGAAAGGGAAGCGGCGGCGTTTGGAGCGGCGTCGAGCTCGATGGCATCGTAAGTGAGGCCCGCGCCGGGCACAGCCTGTGCAGCGTCCTCAACCGGCTGCAGGGTAATGGTGTTGTCCCCGTTGCGCAGATAGCCGCCAGGAAACGAGACTTCGACGTCTGCCGCGGAGTACGCGGGGTTGAAGCTGTCGCCCTGATCGCCGTTGCTCAAGTCGAGCGCCGGATGCAGATAAAACATGCCGCTGCCGCCGTTAATGGTGATATTCAGCGCAGGCACGCACGGGGACTCGATGAGCACCGCTATATGCAGCCGATAGCTTGCGACGGGCGGGCCATTGAGTGAAAATGCGATCGCGCGCGGGGCTGAAGCGAGATCGGGCACCGCCGCATTTCCCGCTCCGGCCAACACGGCTGGAT
>JBAUCP010000120.1:0-1951 GCA_049677625.1 Occallatibacter sp.
GGATTCTACTTAGTCATGGGTTCGCTAAAGTAGAAATCCGCGCGTCCGCTGCCATCGGTAAAGTGCGTGAGAGTTTCGAGGATTAACTCCTTACCTGCCAGGTGGCCAACGACGATAACGGTTGAGAAGCTGAAGGAATAGTTGGCGCTGAAGGCCACGGCTGCGCCGCCACTGACGGTTGCCGCGTAGGCCATGGCCGCGACAGCGCCCCAATTGCAGGGAGTTGGCTCGCAGGCGCCGTAAAGATTCACTTCGAGTTTGCCGCCGGTGTCCGTGATGACTGCTTTCACCACGTTGTTGCTCGTTTTGTTGGTCCATGTTCCAACCAGAGGTGCGGGCGAAATTGTTGCGGGCGGGGCTCCACTCGGTGCGACGTGGGACGGAGCGCGATACTCCGGCTTGGTAGCTGTTGTCATTTTGAAAATACTCCTTCTACCCTCTGCGTGAGCAGAGAGACATCTAAATAGTGACGGCGGCCTGAATAACGCTTCAACGGCGACTCCCGGTCGGCATGTATGTTCTCAGGTGAGCGTTGCGAAAAGGACCCTATCTGGCACTTACCGCCCGCATTTCAGGCTCAATCTCGATGTAATCGAGAGCTGCCGGATCGCCCGCGTCCGGCGCGCCTTCCACGCGCAGCACGTCGCCTGGCTTGAGGTCCACGCCGTGCGCGGTGTAGCGCGTGGAGTTGTCTCCGTCGGGACGGCGCGAAGGCAGCGCGGCGTCAGCAGCCCATGAGGCGATTGCGCCGCCATTGACGCTGAGCGTGAAGTGCGCCGTGCCTCCCGCGAGATCGAAGTACTGCACCGCAACATTAAAGCGGCCCGGTTTGTCCGTATAAGTCCACTCTGCGTTGCACGATTTTTCCGCGCAGGTTACGGCCTTGCCGCCCGACGCATCTTCCCACGGCCGCACATCGAAGACCGTGTAGCCGGTGAGGCGCGCATCTTCGGCTTCCCTGCGGCCGGGATAATGGCCAGCGCGGCCCTTCGCATCGGGAATGCCGCTTTCCTTCAGGAAATATTGCACCATAGCGTCACGCCACACGATTGCATGGCCAGCCTGGTACTCCAGCCGCGCGCGCTCATCGTCATAGAGCTTGGGATCGATCTTGCCTTTGAGCGTGGCCCACTCCGCGCCGAGCCGCGCAGCCTCTTCCGCGCCCTGGTAATGGCTGTCATAAACGTACTGGATCACCGTCTTGCCCGAGTGCAGCTTGTACGTCCACGGCACGTGATGGAAGAAGAGCAGCAGATTGTCGGGGCATGTCGAGAGCGATTCATACGTCTTCGCGACTTCAGGCGGATATTGCCCGATGAAGCCGGTGCCTGTAGCTACGGTGCGATCCATGCCGATGCCCTGCGCGTCATCGCGGTGCCACTGGCCCCAGCCGTTGCGCTCGCTTGACTCGATGTTGGGCCCGTAATGGCTGCCAGTGATGTCAGTGAGTGTTTGCGTGCCGAGGAAGCCGGTGTAATCCACATACGCGGGCCACGACTGCATCAGCATCTTGTCCACCGCCGCGACCACGGCCGGGTCATTGCTGATCGTCTGCCGCGTCCACTCGTTAGCAATCTGCTCGGGCGAGAGATCCGGATTCCACGCGAGCCTGCCGAAGGCGTAGAGATTCGCCATGGCCAGCGGCGCGCCCAGCCAGCCCTCGCGGCCTACATCGGAGACGCCGACCATTCCGCCCAGTGGCTGGTTGAAACTCTTTCCCTCGATGATCTCCTTCACCGGAGTCGACCGATCTTCTGTGCGTAGATCGACGTCGAGTTTTTCCTTCCATAGCGGCGCGAGATACACCAGGTGCCGTTGCTGGCCGAGATACTCCTGCGTGATCTGCAGCTCCATGGCCTCGCTGGTCTTGCGCAGCCCGGCAAAGAGCGGAGATACCGGCTCCTCGGCCTGAAAGTCGATAGGACCGTACTTGATCTGGACGATGACGTTG
>JBAUCP010000121.1:0-2678 GCA_049677625.1 Occallatibacter sp.
CCCAAGAGCTTAACCGCACCCTAGGGCCGAATGCTCTGGTGATCGTAGGCAAAGAGCCGAACGAAATGGACATCCGGTTTACAGTACATGATCCAGCTCCGCAGCTCCTTGTTTGGTTTGAAGCCACTACCGCACAGGACGCCCTTCATTGGGCATTCCCTGGGGGCAGAGGCAAAGATCGAGCTTATCGGTTGGTCGCAAATGCCGCCGGAATTCTTTGTTTCTGGTCGGGCGGCTACTCCTCCACCCCTGAATCCATCGCCAGGTCGATGTTGGACGGCCTTTTGCAGGAGCAGTAAATGACCTACATCGAGGAATTGCGGGATGTGATTCGCAAACTGCATGGAGTTGAATCTGTGCATGTGGCTAGCGTCCCGGTCAAGGAAATCTTCAACGGGCAAACGGTGTGGGATGGGATTGTGGAAGTCTTTACCCTGCACGGCCACCCCAAGGCCAACACAGCCTATGCATGGAGCCATGCTACAGACGATCCAGAATGCCCCAAGAGGCACGTCACAGTCCTGCACATCCCGCCAGCCATATCGCCGGTAGACGCCGTGCGGTTGGCAATCCTACAGGAGTTCAAAGATGCCGCCGAAGCCTAAGAGGCCGGGACGCCCTAAGCTACCCAAGGGGTCAGCCAAAGCTGGCAAGGTGCAAGTTCGCCTGAGTCCTGCGGAACAAAAGAGGGTTGAAGCGGCGGCAAAGGCTAATAAGCAAAGTGTTGCTGAATGGGTAAGAAGTTTAATCACAATCGCATTGGTGGCAAGCCATGACTAGCGAAGAGAAAGATGCCATTCTTGGTCGAACACTCCGAGAGAAGAAAGCCCTTACCGAGCATCTGGCATACCTCCGCGCGGAAGCCCAGCAAGTTAGCGGCCAGTTGGGGCTCTTGGCAAGCTTCCTTTCAGGGAACATTCAGCTTATCCGCTTCACAGATGCAACGAGTACTACAGAATACATTCCGGCTGTTCACGCTCCCGGTCCCGAGTTTAAGGTTGCCGAAATTGACGGGAATAATATCGCGGCGTTGTTACGCCAATACCAAGATACAGCGGCCAAACTCGAACGAGTGAATGCCACTGCTAAAGATTTGGGCTTCTGAGGGAGCGTGAGTCTGTGGATTTCAAATTAGGACACTACCAATGGTTGAGGTCCGTGGGTGGACTGACCCCCAAAAGTGAGACAGTTTAGAAGGACACAGTTTGCAGCGAATGGGGGCTGCAAATGCGAAGGAAGCGGATTTACACGGAGGGATTCCGGCGTCTGGCGGTGGCGCGGATGCAGGGCTGCGGGAACATTTCAGCCTTGGCCAAGGAGCTGGACGTGGCGCGGCGAT
Organism: Occallatibacter sp.; assembly: GCA_049677625.1. GTDB lineage: Bacteria > Acidobacteriota > Terriglobia > Terriglobales > Acidobacteriaceae > Telmatobacter. The sequence continues at coordinate 1,340 of JBAUCP010000121.1, forward strand.
TGCTTTATCGATGGCAGATGCGTTCAGTGGGGCCGGTTGCGCCCATCGCGCCGCGCTTTCCGGGGCTTGAGGAGGAGAACCGGCAGCTGAAGCAGCTTCTGGCGGAGCGAACGCTGGAGGTGGATTTTTTCAAAGGTGCCTTGCAAAAGATAGCGGCTCGACGCCAGGCGGACGACGGCACTGGCGAGACGGCATCTACGACCAAGTGCGGTCAATGATGTCGCTGCAAGGCGGTTTGAGTGTCGAGCGGATGTGCGTGCTGGCGCGGGTAAGCCGGGCGGGATTTTACCGCTGGCTCACGGCCGAGGCGCCGGCGGAGGAAGAGATGGAAGTGCGCGCGGCGATTCACGAAGTGGCGCTGGAGCACCGGGGCCGATACGGCTATCGGCGGGTGAGCCGGGAGTTGCGCCGCCGCGGCCTGGTTGTGAACCATAAACGCGTGGCGCGGCTGATGCGCGAAGACAACCTTCTTGCGATCCAGCCCCGGGCCTGGGTTCAGACCACCGATTCCAGCCATGAACTCACGGTTTATCTGAATCTGGCCGCGCGCATGCACTTAGCCGGGATCAACCAGTTATGGATAGCCGACATCACTTATATCCGCCTGCGCACGGAGTTCGTCTATCTGGCCGTGGTGCTGGATGCCTGGTCGCGCAAAGTGGTGGGCTGGGCGCTGGGCCGGAGCCTGGCGGCCGAACTGACGGTGGTCGCGCTCCAGCAGGCCATCGCCGAACGGCAGCCGCTGCCCGGTCTTGTGCACCACTCCGATCGCGGCAGCCAGTATGCCTGCCGGGTGTATGTGAACCTGCTTGCCAGCCAGGGCATGATACCCAGCATGAGCCGGCCCGCCAACCCTTACGACAACGCCAGCTGCGAGAGCTTCATGCACACTCTCAAGCGGGAAGAGATCTACGCCAACACTTACCGCGATCTGGAAGACCTGCGCGCACACATCGAGGAGTTCATCGAGCGCTATTACAAGCGCATCCGGCTGCACTCGGCGCTTGGCTACCTGCCACCGGAGGAGTTCGAACAAGCTGCGTCCGGACAGGCGGGCAGTTGCGGTGCTGCCAGCATGAGTTTTTTCAGGCATGGGGAAATCTATCCCCCCGATGTGCCGCGAAAAGCCGGGAGCGGTCCAGGCGCTCCGCCCCCGGCGCTCATCGGTACGGATGAGTCTCCAACCGGCTATTCCTTGGCAGGTTGCTCTCCAGCAGAGCCTGCCTCCGCTTCACCGGCTAACGACTATCCTCAAGGAGAAGCAATGCCTTGAGAAGACAATCACACTAAACGGCAACTGTGTCGTCAACAAACTGTCTCACTCAAGGGGGGCACCCCA
>JBAUCP010000122.1:0-5206 GCA_049677625.1 Occallatibacter sp.
CGCCGGCCAGAATATCCGCCTGCACAGCGGCTCCCAGCGCGACCACCTCGTCGGGATTCAACTCGATGTGCGGCTTCTTGCCACGCGGGCGAAGTTGAAACAGTTGGTCTACCAGCTCGCGCACTGCGGGAATGCGCGTTGAGCCGCCGACCAGCACGACTTCATCGATCTGCTCGGGCGTGATGCCTGCGTCGGCGAGCGCCTGTTTGCACGGGCCCACAGTGCGATTGAGCACCGGCTCGATCAGCGACTCGAAGACCTCGCGCGGAATCTCGCGCTGATAGCGGTCGCCGTTGGGCAGCTCGATGTCGAAGCTGGCCGTCGCTTCGGTAGACAGGCGGATCTTCGCGTCAATGGCGGCCTTGCGCAGGCCCTGCACCGCGCCGGGATGCGCGCGCAGATCGACGCCGTGCTCGGAGTGGATCTCGTCGAGTGCAATGGCCAGCAGCAGGTTGTCGATATCGTCGCCGCCCAGGTGGGTGTCGCCGTTGGTCGACTGCACCTCGAAGATGCCGTCGCGCAGTTTGAGAATCGAAATGTCGAAGGTGCCGCCGCCAAGATCGTAGACGGCAATGGTGCCTTCCTTGGCGCGGTCCAGCCCATAGGCAAGCGCGGCCGCGGTGGGCTCGTTCACCAGGCGCAGCACGTCCAGGCCGGCCATGCGGCCTGCGTCCTTGGTGGCCTGGCGCTGCGCGTCGTTAAAGTAGGCGGGCACAGTGATGACCGCCTGCGTAACCGGCGCGCCGAAGAATCGCTCAGCATTTTTCTTGAGCTGGCGCAGCACGTAGGCCGATATCTCCGGCGGCGTGAAGCGCAACTCGCCGAGCTGAACGCGCGGCACTTCGCCTGCTTCTACATCGTCGGAGAGGCGGAACGGAAAGAGCTTGAGCTCGCTCTGCACCTCGGCCAGGCTGCGGCCCATGAGCCGCTTGACAGAGTAGATCACCCGCTCCGGCGTCTCAATGAGCGCCCTGCGCGCGCTGTTGCCCACGGTCACCGTGGGCCGGCCGCCTTCGGCCGGAACAGGATCGAGCGCGACGACGGACGGGACAAGATTCGAGCCGTCCACGCCGGGAATGACCACGGGCTTGTCGCCCTCCATGTATGCGACCAGGGAGTTGGTGGTTCCGAGATCGATTCCGACTATGCGTGATTCCGCCATGATTCTCAGTCAAGCTCCAAGTGCTTCGGTCACGTCGCGGACCAGGTTGTTGAGATAGCGCCGGCGGTCGAGCAGAGACACCATCGTATTCTGCGCTGCCTCGCGCGCGGTATCGTTGCCTTCGTCCCAGGTTTTCCACTCGGCCCGCAGATCGCTGTCCACTTCCGCGAGCAGGCCATCGAACTTTTTCTTGGCCTCGGCCAGGTTTTTTTCTAACTCCTGGTCGGTCTCTCCGGCCTGGCGAGCGCCGCGCATCTCTTCGAGCTGCATGTTCAGGTCAAAGACCTCTTCGAGCAGATCGGGCGGCACGCGCGACGGATCGCGCCTGTCTTTGCCGCTGTGCTCTTCGCCAATCTCCGCGCCATGCAGCTTGAGCAGATATTCGGTGCGGCGCAGCGGGTCTTTGAGCGTGCGATAGGCGTCGTTCAGCAGCGCCGTATCGGCCAGGCTCCATTCCTGCTCGCTTTTGCCGGCGCGTGCAAAGCGGTCCGGGTGCAGCTTGCGGCTGAGGCGGTGGAACTCCTGCTCCAGCGTGGCCAGATTCAGGTTCAGCCTCGGCTCCAGTCCAAAGACAGAAAAATAATCGCCGCCGGGAGGCGGCTGAATCTTGCTGCAGTTGGAGCAGAACAGCGCGGAGGGATTGTGAACCGCGGAGCAGGACCAGCACGCAACGGGGACAGCGGTATCGAGAGCTTTCAACATGATCGAGGCCAGATCGGACCCTGCGCGAGCTGCGCGTGCTACGACGAAAACGACGTACCGCAGCCGCAGGAGCGCGAGGAGTTCGGATTGATGAAGTTGAAGCCCTGCCGCATCAGCGTTTCTTCGTAGTCGAGGGTCATGCCATGCAGATAGAGGAACGACTTGGGGTCGACGAAGACGCGCACCCCGTCGAACTCGTAGATCCGGTCGCGCTCGCGCGGACGGGTGTCGAACTTGATGGAATAGGAGAGCCCCGAGCAGCCGCCGCCCATCACGCCCAGGCGCAGTCCGCCCTCCTCGGGCGAAATGCCTTCCCTGGCCATGGCCGAGCGGATTTTATTGACGGCGCGCTCAGTCACCTGCAGGCCCTGCGCGGAACCCTGCGGCGCAGTCTTCTGCGGCAGCGCCGTAATGGCATCCTGCGTGGCCTGCGCTCCAATTGTCACGAAATCCGGCATAAGCTCATCCGGCACGGTCTATGCCGCGCCCTTTCCGAGTCAAAACTTCCGTTAGTGCGCCGCGGCGGTTACCTCAGCGGTCTCCGCAACGCCGTTCTTCTTCTTCCAGTCGCCGATCGCCGCGCGGATCGCGTCCTCAGCCAGCACCGAGCAGTGAATCTTGACCGGAGGCAGCGAAAGCTCCTTCACAATGTCGGTGTTCTTGATGGTCAGCGCTTCCTCAACCTTGCGGCCCTTGATCCACTCCGTGGCCAGGGAAGAGCTTGCAATGGCCGAGCCGCAGCCGAAGGTCTTGAACTTGGCCTCCTCGATGACCTGCGTCTCGGGGTTCACGCGAATCTGCAGCCGCATCACGTCGCCGCACTCCGGCGCGCCCACCAGGCCGGTGCCCACTTCGGACGAGCTCTTGTCGAGCGTGCCCACGTTGCGAGGATTGTTGTAGTGATCTACTACCTTGTCACTGTATGCCATGTCCTATCTCCTCCGCGGGGAAAGCCGCGTCTTCCTTATTAGCTGCTAGCTTCTAGCCTCTAGCTCCTAGCCATTTGCGCCTTGCTCTTACCCGCGCTTCCTTCATTGGATGCGTGAGCTGATAGCTAGGAGCTAAAAGCTAGAGGCTGCCGTCTCAGTGCGCCTGCCACTCGATCTTGGTCAGGTCAATGCCTTCCAGCACCATCTCGTAAAGCGGTGAAAGCTGGCGCAGATGCTTCACAATGTCGATGACTTTGGCAGCCACATAGTCCACCTCCGCCTGGGTGTTGAAGCGGCCCAGACCAAAGCGAATGGAACTGTGCGCCACGTCGTCGCCCAAGCCAAGCGCCTTCAATACATACGAGGGCTCCAGCGTGGCCGAGGTGCAGGCCGAACCGCTCGAAACCGCCACATCGTTGATGCCCATCAGCAGCGACTCGCCTTCGACATAAACAAAGCTCACGTTCAGGTTGCCGGGCAATCTATGCTCCATTGACCCGTTCACATGAATGTAATCGAGCTCGGACTCGAGCTTGGCCTTGAGCCGGTCGCGCAGGCCGCGCAGGTAAGCCGCCTCGGCATCCATCTCTTCGTAGGCGATCTCGCACGCTTTACCCAGGCCCACGATGCCGGTCACGTTCAAGGTGCCGGACCGCATGCCGCGCTCGTGGCCGCCGCCGTCAATCTGTGCGGCGATCTGCACGCGCGGGTTGCGCCGCCGCACATAGAGCGCGCCCACGCCCTTGGGGCCGTAGATCTTGTGCCCGGAGAGCGAGAGCACATCGATGTTGTCGGCGATCACGTTCACCGGGACCTTGCCCACCGCCTGTACCGCGTCGGTGTGGAAGATCACGCCCTTTTCGTGGCAGATCTTGCCGATCTCGCGGATCGGCTGCAGCACGCCGATCTCGTTGTTGGCGGCCATGATCGTAACCAGGATGGTCTTGTCGTCGATGGCCCGCTTCAGGTCCTCGATGTCGATCAGCCCATCGGCCTTAACCGGCAGATAGGTCACCCGGTAGCCATACTTTTCCAGGCGCTTGCAGGTGTCCAGCACCGCCTTGTGCTCGGTGACCTGGGTGATGATGTGGTTGCCGCGCTCGCGGTACATCTCCGCAATGCCCTTGATGGCCAGGTTGTTCGATTCGGTGGCGCCGGAGGTGAAGATGATCTCCTTGGCGGTGGCCCCGATCAGCTTGGCGATCTGCTCGCGCGCCGTCTCCACGGCCTGCTCGGCCTCCCATCCAAAGGAATGGTTGCGGCTGGCCGCGTTGCCGAACTTGGCCGTAAAGTAGGGCATCATCGCCTCCAGCACCCGCGGATCGAGCGGGCTGGTGGCGTGATTATCCATATAGATCGGGAGGGTGACGCCGGAGGGAACCTCCACGTGGCTGATAACTGTGCTCATTTTCAAATCTCCGTCTTCAAATGCGGTGTTCGCGTTGTTAGCGGCGCTCATCAACCCCACCAGCCCCGCTCTAAAGCGTCAACGCAACCAATCCCTGGGGTTCGCGCGCTCGTCCCACCGGATGTTCATGTTCCGCCAGGTCTTGAATAGAGATGCTTTTCAACACCCCGGCGATTGTGTCATTTACCCGCGCCAGCGGTTCCTTGATGGTGCAGCTCGGCGTCAGCTCGCAGGACTTTGTGCCCTTAATGCAGGAAGTGATGAAAAACGGGCCATCGATGGCGTGAATCACCTCGAAGGCTGAAATCTGGCGCGCATCCCGGGCCAGGGCGTAACCGCCGTTCATGCCGGCGTGGGAGCGCAGCAGGCCGGTCTTGGTGAGCCGCTGCAACACCTTGGCCAGCAACTGGGCTGGAATGCCGTACGTGTCGGCTACGTCCTTCGCGCTCAAGGCCGGAATCTCCGGATGCTCGGCCAGATACTTGAGCGCGATCAACCCGTAGTCCGCTTTTTTTGTCAGCTTGAGCATGATATCCGACTGGAACGGTCCGTATTTAGTATACGTCCGCTTCTCCCAGCTATTCAAGCCCGGTTCTTGCAGATCCGTCTCTGTTCCTGTATCCGGCTCAGTGCCTGGTGCTCTCCCCGGTCAACCTTGCCTTTCATGCGGCTGTAAACAAAGATCGCATAGCTGGCAGCCAGCGCCATGCCAGGAGCCGCCACGCCCGCCCCACGGTGCGCTGAGGATAAAGGTAATGAAATGTTCCGGTGAAAGCGAAATGCCGCGGGTGGTTCGGGTGGATTGATTGACGTGGGTTGACTGACCCGGCCTTCATCGAACGCCTCCGGTGAGGACTATGCCCGTGCGAAAGTTACAGCGGTTTTCCAGTTGCTGTAAGGCGAAGTCGCAAACGCCGAGTGGCTTTTTCCTCAAGCCGGGGACCCCGGCGACAGGTCTCAGTCGCTGGGGTGGAAGAAAAAGCCGCCTTGCACGACGCCCAAAAT
>JBAUCP010000123.1:0-8975 GCA_049677625.1 Occallatibacter sp.
CCGTCATAACTTGCGGGAGACGGTGCGAAATGAAGGTAAAAAGATTGCAATTCTGGATGGCGTTGGTTGCGCTATCAACTGCCGGAACCATGGGCGCATCAGGATCGGAATTCCTTGCTCACTACAAGGGCACTCCATATGAGGACGGCCAACATCGCGGCGGCGCGCAAACAATTCCCGGCAAAGTGTATTGCGCTTACTATGATCGCGGCGGTGAGGGCGTAGCCTATCACGACTCAGATGCCAAAAATAACGGCAGCGGCGCACTGAATCCCGCCGATGGATCGTATCTGAACGAGTTCCGCATGAGCGAGGGCGTCGACATCTCCTATACAAAATTCGGCCGCGATCCGAAGATCGACGACACGGAGTACGACAAAGTGCAGCCGCCGCCCAACATGTTTTATGTGGGATGGACAGCGCCGGGCGAGTGGTTCAACATCACGGTGAATGTTGAGAAAGCGGGATGGTACAGCGCCGATCTGCTCTACACGTCGAATCGCGGAGGGACGATTTCGCTCGACGTGAATGGCGAAGCTGAGGCAGGGCCGCTGACTATCGAGTCTACCTATGATGCCAGGGACCCGGTGGCGTGGCGGCAATGGCACCATTGGAATATCGCGCCGGGCATCGCAAAGCTAAAGCTGGCGAAGGGACGAAACATCCTGACCGTCCATATCCTTACCGAGGGCCAGATGAACCTGGCCTATTTCAACTTCAAGCGTGTTCCATAAGGGTTTTCATCTGCGGCCTCGGCATCGCGGCGTTCGGGTTCGATCTCCCAGCGGCCAAGTGTTGCGCCGGTTGGTACGTGCAGGCGCCAATCCACGGCGATGCACGGTCAATGCAATGCCGGCCCTGTAAAATCGACCTGAAACCTGCTCGATTCCGGCCCGCGGAGGACCCTTGCTTTACTGGCTGCTCTACGAAAAGCTGTTTCCGTTCTTCCACCCGTTCCGGATCTTCCGCTACCTGACGTTTCGCACGGCGTTCGCTTCGCTCACGGCGCTGCTGATCGCGCTGTTCATCGGGCCTTACGTAATCCAGAAGCTGCGCGAGTTCCAGATCGGGCAGTTCGTGCGTGAAGACGGGCCGCAGTCGCACCTGAAGAAGACGGGCACGCCCACCATGGGCGGCGTGCTGATCTGCATCGCCATTCTGCTGCCCACGGTGCTCTGGTCTGACCCATCGAATCCATTTGTCTGGGTTACGGTGGCCTCCACGCTTGCGTTCGGGGCGATTGGATTTACAGACGATTACATCAAGGTAGTGCAGCGGCGCAGCCTGGGGCTCACTGCGCGGGCCAAGCTCTTCTGGCAGGCATTGGCGGGCGTGCTGGTGGCCGTGGCGCTGGTTACGCTTTCGCAGTTCAAGATGTTTTCGACGCGCATGTCGGTGCCATTCATCAAGAGCCTGCGGCCTGACCTGATGTGGCACGGATGGCCAGCCACGCTGCCGCACCTGGGGCTGATTGCGTTTGTTCCATTCGTCCTGTGGGTCATGCTGTGGCTGGTGGGCACGTCGAACGCGGTGAACCTGACCGACGGCCTCGACGGGCTGGCGATCGGCTGCACCATCATCGCCGCCGGCGCGCTGGCGGTTCTTACTTATGTGAGCGGCCACGTGGTCTTCGCCGACTATCTCGAGCTGCAGCGGATGCCGATGGTGGCCGAGCTGACGGTATTTTGCGGCTCCATGGTGGGCGCCTCGATCGGCTTTCTCTGGTATAACGCGCACCCGGCGGAGATCTTCATGGGCGATGTGGGCTCGCTGGCGCTGGGCGGAGCCATCGGCACGGTGGCCATCATCATCCGCCAGGAGCTGCTGCTGCCGTTTATTGGCGGCATCTTCATTTTGGAAGCGGTCTCGGTGATGCTGCAGGTGGGCAGCTACAAACTGCGCAAAAAGCGCATCTTCAAGATGGCGCCGCTGCACCACCACTTCGAGCAGTTGGGCTGGAGCGAATCCAAGATCATTGTCCGGTTCTGGATCGGCGCACTGGTGTTTGCATTGTTTGCACTCACCACGCTCAAACTGCGTTAGGCCGGCCGCCTGCGGCGCGCCCGGCAGTGCACAATAGAGTTGTGTACGGCAGAGCAGTTTTTCCGGTTCATGTGCTGTTGCCGGCCTGGTGCGCTGTGCCTTTTTGTTAAGGAAAAAGGCGCTCGGATGCGGCGGCTTCGCCTCTCAGTTACCGGAAAACTGCTGTAGGCGCGAGGACTTGCACCCATGTTGGAGCTGAAAGGCAAAAAAGTTCTGGTTGTCGGGCTGGGGAAATCCGGCCTGGCGGCGGCGCTTTTTCTGCGTCACCAGGGCGCGCAGGTCACCGTCTCCGATGTGCGCAGCGCCGAAGCGCTGGCCAAGGACATTCCGGCGCTGCTTGAAGAGGGCATCATGGTGGAGGCCGGCGGCCACGGGCTGCTCACCTTCCGCCGCCAGGACCTGATTGTGGTCAGCCCCGGCGTGCCGCTCGATACGCCGGAGCTGGTGCAGGCGCGCAACTTCGGGCTGCCGATTATCGGCGAGCTGGAGCTGGCGGCGCGGTTTCTCAAGGGCCGCATCCTGGCCATCACCGGCTCCAACGGCAAGACGACCACTACGGCGCTGGCCGGGGAGATTTTGAAAGAGGCCGGCCTGCGCACGCTGGTGGGCGGCAACATCGGCGTCCCGGTGGTGAGCCTGATTGAAGAGAGCACGGAGGAGAGCTGGGCGGTGCTCGAAGTGTCGAGCTTCCAGCTTGAAAGCACTGAGGAGTTTCGGCCGGCTGTTGCCGTGATCCTGAACATTACGCCCGACCATCTTGACCGGCACGGCAGCTTTGAGAACTACGCGCGGGCCAAGGAGCGCATCTTCGCCCGGCAGCAGGAAGGTGACGCGCTGGTGCTGAACGCGGACAACGCGCGCGCGGCTGAGGCGGCATCGCGCTCCGCCAGCAAGGTCTACTGGTTTTCCATCGAGCATAAGGTGCGGAAGGGCGCGTGGATCGAGGACGGCTACGTGGTTTACCGCTCCGCGCAGGAGGCCGACACCGAGCAGGTGATGCCGCTGGGCAAGATTCCGCTCAAGGGCGAGCACAACGTGGAAAACGTGCTGGCCGCGGTGTGCGCGGCGCGGCTGGCCGGGGTGCCGGTGGAGGCGATTCGCCGCGCAATTGAAAAATTTCAGGCCGTGGAACACCGGCTGGAGTACGTGGCCACGCTGCACGGCGTGGAGTTCTACAACGACTCGAAGGCCACCAATGTGGACGCGACGGCCAAGGCGATTGCCGCGTTTTCCTCGGGGATTCATCTCATTCTGGGCGGGAAGGACAAGGGCTCGGACTATACGGCGCTGTCGCCGCTCATGCGCGAGCGGGTGCGCGCCGTATACACCATCGGCTCGGCGGCGGAGAAGATCGAGTCGCAACTGCGCGGGGTGGTCTCGATGCACTCCTGCGGAACGCTTGATGGCGCGGTGAACGCGGCCGCCTCGGCTGCGCGGTCCGGCGAGGTGGTGCTGCTGGCGCCGGCCTGCTCCAGCTTTGACCAGTTCGAGAACTACGAGCATCGCGGGCGCGTGTTCAAGGAACTCGTGAGCCAGCGGCGCGGCGGGAAAACATGGCAAAACTTGTAGGCGTGGACAAGTGGCTGTTCTTCACCACGCTGCTACTGGTGGTGGTGGGGCTGGCCATGGTCTTTTCGGCCTCGGCCGTGGTGGCGCAGGCGCGTTACCACTCGGAGTTTGCCGATGTGGGCCGGCAGGCGGGCTGGGCGGTTGCCGGCGTGCTGGCGCTGGTGATCCTCATGCAGGTGGATTCGACCCGCTACAACTCGCCGCGGTTCATTTACCCGGCGCTGGCCATCACCACGGTGCTGCTGGTCTCGGTTTTCTTCTTTCCGGGCTCGCACAACACGCATCGCTGGATGCGGTTTGGCGGGCACTTTACCTTTCAGCCCTCGGAGATTGCCAAGCCGGTGCTGGTGCTGTTTCTGGCCTGGTTTCTGCATTCGCGGCTGGACGCGATGCGCGACTGGAAGCATACGCTGCTGCGCGCGGCTATTATTCCGCTGGTGTTTATGGCGCTGGTGCTCAAGCAGCCTGATTTGGGCACGGCGCTGGTGCTCGCCGGAATTTCCGCAATGATGCTGCTTCTTGCAGGAATGGAGTGGAAATATCTCGCACTCGCAATGAGCGCGGCCCTGCCACTTCTGGGCGCGATGCTGTTCATGGTCCGCTGGCGGCGGGAGCGCATGCTGGTCTTTCTGCATCCGGATACCGATCCGCTGGGCGCGGGCTACCACATCAACCAGTCGCTAATTGCCGTAGGCACGGGCGGACTCACCGGCCGCGGCTACATGGAGGGAATCCAGAAGCTGTTCTATCTGCCCGAGGCGCCCACCGACTTTATCTTCGCCAACATTGCCGAAGAGCTGGGCTTTATCGGGGCTGTCTGCATCCTCGCGCTCTTCATCATCTTCGGCGTTCGCGGGCTGCGCGCCGCATTCCGCTCCCAGGATCCCTTCTCGCGGCTGGTCGCCTTCGGCATCACCACGGGGATTTTGTTGCAGGCATTCTTCAACATCAGCGTGGTGTTGTCGCTGGTGCCGAACAAGGGAATTCCGCTGCCGCTGATCTCCTCGGGCGGGACGTCGCTATTCTTTACGCTGGCCAGCATCGGCATTCTGCTGAACATTACGAAGAAGGTAGAATGACGGGCGGCCTGTGGGTAATCTGCGATCAATTCTGAAAGGTAAAGACTTGGGCTGAAAGGTGACGGCTTGGCGGAACTCCGAATCCTGATTGCCGGCGGCGGCACCGGCGGCCATATTATTCCTGCGCTGGCAGTGGCGCGCGAGCTGGTGGATCGCTACGGGGCCGAGGTGCTGTTTGTCGGCACCGCTCGGGGCATGGAGATTCGTCTGGTGCCGGAGGCCGGGTTCAAGCTGCGGCTCATCGAGGTGGGCCCGCTCAAGAATGTATCGCTCGCCACGCGGATCGGCACGGTTCTCAAGCTGCCGGGCAGCTTTTTCGAGTGCAGGCGCATTCTGCGCGAGTTCAAGCCGGGCGCGGTGCTGGGGGTGGGCGGTTACGCCTCCGGTCCGGGAATGGCTGCCGCGCTGCAGCTCGGGATTCCGGCCATGGCGCTGGAGCCGAACGCCATGCCGGGCCTGGCGAACCGGCTGGTGGGCAAAAGAGTGCAGGCCGCCGCGGTCAATTTTGCTTCGGCCGCGGCCTGGTTCCGCAATGCCGAAGTGACGGGCATTCCGGTGCGGCCGGAGTTTTTCTCGCTTGAGCCGCCAGCCGGCACGGCCCCACATCTGCTGGTCTTTGGTGGGTCGCAGGGTGCGCGGCTATTCAATACGCTTCTGCCGCAGATGGTTCCGGCGCTGCTCGATGCGGTTCCGGGGCTCACGGTGCTGCACCAGAGCGGTGCGCGCAACTTTGAGGCCACGCAGTTTGCCTATGAGGCCAGTGGCGCCGATCCGGACCGATGGCAGGTGCGGCCGTTTCTTGACGACATGCCGGCGCGGTTTGCACAGGCGCACCTGGTCATGTCGAGAAGCGGCGCCTCCACGGTGGCAGAACTTGCCGCCGCGGGCAAGCCGGCGCTGCTGGTGCCCTTTGCCGCCGCGGCCGATGAGCACCAGCGCCGCAATGCGGAGGCGATGGAAGCGGCCGGGGCTGCGGTCATGCTGCAGGAGAAGGATCTCGAAGTTCCCCACCTGCTGCTGGAGACGCTCGTCAAGCTGCTCACCGATCCGGGACGGCTGGCGGCGATGGCTGCCGCAGCGCGGACGCAGGCGCATCCGGCAGCGGCCGAGCGCATCGCCGACCGGCTGGCCGGGCTTTGCCGCGAATAGCTCCCCAGTGCTCGGGGGCCTACGTTGAAAACAGTGGTGGACACCTCACGTACACATGTCGCACAATATGCGCTGGTTTCCCGCAGCCGGTTCCTCCCGCCCCCAGAAAAATCTGGAGATTCAAAGATGCGATGGATTATCCGTGTGATCTTGCTCCCGCTCGCGTGGGTTGCGGCCCTCCACGCCTACCAGGATTGCCGCCAGGTTCTAAACTCCTACGGATACATGGATAACAATGGGCAGGAAAGAATCATCCAGTGCCGGCCGTTCGATTGTGAACGCGCACTGGAGGTCAGCAAGGAGATTTCTCTGCATTACCCCGCCCTCGCCGACTCCGCCGGCGAGATGCAAGACGAGGTTAACGAATACCAGGGGTACACCTTTGCGTGGGGTGCGTTGGCAGCTCTCCTGTTGGCAGGGATCGGCTTCTCATTTGTGCGCCGGAAACGGGCCCGCGAAGAAGAACCGGAGGCTCACCCGCCCAATCCCGAGTCGGTCGGCTCCTGAACGTCCCCGGAACCCGAACCCAAAGAAAAGACCCGCCTGCCGAAGCAAGCGGGTCTTTTCAATTTAGATGGTGCGTTGAGACGCCGTGAGGATTACCGGTGTCCGCCGCCGCCGCCGTGGCCGCCGCCACCACCGCCATGGAAGCCACCGCCGCCGCCGCTGAATCCGCCTGCATGGCCGCCGCCACCAGCATAGCTATGGGCTACACCGCCGCCTGCGTATCCATGAGCAACGCCACCTGCATAACCGTGCGCTACGCCACCGGCATAGCCGCGTGCAACGCCGCCAGCGTAACCGCCGCCTGCATAGCCGCGACCCACATAGGCGCCGCGTCCGCCGTATCCATAACCGCCGCGATATCCGTAGCCACCGCGGTAGCCGTAGCCGCCCCAGCCCCGGCCGTACCAGGGACCGGCACCGATGAAGAGGCCGCCGGCGAACCAGCTAGGTCCGTAGTAACCGTAAGGGGCACAGGCGTAAGGGTAATAGGCATAGTAGCCCCAATCGCAAACCGGGGGACCGTAATCGCCATAACCGCCCTCAGCAACCACTGCCGGACCAACTCCCACTCCGACCGCGACCTGGGCATGAGCTGTCACCGCGAGGGGTGCAGCTAAAAGCATTGCTATCAAAGCTAAGCGGATATACCGCATGACATCCTCCTTGTGCCGTCCCGTTCCGGCTTTCCGGAACCAGACCGGAGTTGAACTCCGTTTTCAGCACCGCCGGTCTCGTCTCTCATTGGCCGGCTCTGTACTATAAGACAACAGTTTCGCACATTAGTTGCGCTTTATTTGAAGAATCGTTTACCGCCCGTAACTGCAGGATGATGCGCATGTTGAAGACACAAAAAGCTTTGAATCTTCTGCGCGGGTGCGGTTACAGAAGTTAGGGATGGCTAAAAAGAGGCATAAAAAAGCGGCCTCCCGGTTCGGAGAGGCCGCGTCACTCAGGCAGCAGAAGGAGAGCTACCTGCGAAAACGTTCAGGGGCGAAATGACGGTAGGCCGGCCCGTGCCATCCATATCCATACCCGCCGCGAACAGCCACGCCATAGCGCGCTTCAGGTGCGCGCCAGAATCCCGGCACCCAGTAGCCGTTGGCATAATACCCGGCTACCCATGCATACCCCGGTCCAGGGCAGGGCGCCACGTAACGCGGTCCGCCAACGTAAACTCCAAATCCGATTCTTGCTGCGTTTGCCTGGGATGCGCCCAGACTGAGCGTTCCCGCCGCTAATGCAATCGCCAACATCCACTTCTTCATGCTGCCCATAACTCCTCCGTTCCAGCCGGCTCTCTTTTCTGAGCCGCTCCGGCTTCTCGCCGCTTGGAGGCTTTGTTCTTGCTGCCTCCTCGGCCTGCCGGTTATGTCTGATTCAACAGCGGTTGCGGATGAAGGTTGCGGTCCGGAGAGAAAAATTTATGGGCGCAACTTTCGCGGAGATTGGTGTTTCAAGACGATTGAATTTCATCGAAAAAGATGCCGATCAAGCTCGCCGCGCTATTCTGAAATCCGATCCGATGCTGTTCGTCACTTCCATTTTTCTTGGCCTCGCGCTCATCGCGCCGCAGGCCGCTCAGCCACAGAAGGAGGCTCTCATGCCGCATCATGCACACGGCACGTTCACCGTGGATATACACCCGCTCACACCCGCGCCGGCCGAGGGCTTGGGACGCTTTTCGATCGACAAGCAGATTCACGGCGACCTGGAGGCAACGAGCAAGGGCGAGATGTTCTCTGCCGGCGATCCCAAGCAGGGAGCGGCGGGCTATGTGGCCATCGAGATGGTGACCGGCACGCTCGACGGCAAGCACGGCAGCTTCGCGCTCCAGCACCTGGGCACCATGGACGCAAGCGGGCTCAAGATGCAGGTGATCGTGGTGCCCGGCTCGGGAACCGGAGAGCTGAAGGGGATTGCCGGCACGTTCACCATTCATAACGACAAAGGCGCACATTCGTACGACTTTGATTACACGCTGCCGGAATAAAGACAGTGAACAGTGAACAGCGAACAGTGAACAGCGAACAGTGAACAGTGAACAGTGAACCGATAAAGACATGATCTGCGAGTGAACATAGACGACTGGCCAGGTATTCATGCGCCGTGTGGAGCACGATAGAAAAACTGATCACTGACCACTGTTCACTGACCACTATCCCGCCCTGTTACCCTGAAGATTCACCTACCATGTTCGCTACCTCGCAGCACGCGCACTTTGTCGGCATCGGCGGAATCGGCATGAGCGGCATTGCCGAAATCCTGCTCAGCCTGGGCATGAAGGTCTCGGGCTCCGATCTGCGCCGCGGGCCGGTGACCGACCGGCTGGCGCAACTGGGCGCAACGATATATGAAGGCCACGCAGCTGCGAATGTCGCCGGCGCGACCGTGGTGGTGACCAGTTCGGCGGTGGGTTTGGCGAATCCCGAGGTGCTGGAAGCGCACCGGCTGAAGATTCCAGTGATTCCGCGCGCGGAGATGCTGGCCGAGCTGATGCGGCTGAAGTACGGCATTGCCATTGCCGGTATGCATGGCAAGACCACGACGACTTCTATGGTGGCCAGCGTGCTGGCCGCGGGCGGGCTCGATCCGACGGTGGTTGTAGGCGGCCGCGTGGATGCGCTGGGC
>JBAUCP010000124.1:0-7264 GCA_049677625.1 Occallatibacter sp.
GCGTGAATCCGGTGTCGTATTCGATGGGGCGTTTGGCTAATTCTTCCGCAGTGGCATCGCTGAGCCGGATATCGACTTTGTCGCGGAGATTGGTGACGGTCATGCCGCCGAAGTCGTCCTTGATCTCTCCGATGAAGTCGATGAGCGTGTGCTCGTAGCCGCCGCGCTTGGCCAGCGCCAGTTCGCGGCCCGGAATCTTCACGATGATGGGAACGAAATACTCGGCGCGATTGAGCTGGAAGTAGTCGATCTCCATGGCGATGGTGAGATCGGTGATCGGGTCCTCGAGCATCAGCGCGTCTTCAAGCTGGCGCTCCTTGTCTACTTCGGTAAATTTGCTGAACTCCTTGTCGGCATAGTAGCCCTGGCGGTAATTCAGGTCGGCCGAAACATTGTTCGCCACGGAGATTCGGATGCGCCGGAATTTCCCGTCCTTCACCGTGTTGGTGGCGTAGTAGCCAAGCACGTAGTAGTCGGAGACGGCCTGCTGCGCCTGTACAATCCCGTGGTCCAGATCGTTGTTGTCGAGCAGCGCCTTGCCGCCCGTGTCGCTGGCCAGCGCATAGAGCGTATCCTGCGACTGCTGAAAGTTGCTGCTGACAGCCATGGCCGCGCCGCCCGTGTACATGCCGGCGTTTCCCTGCGAGCCCTGCGTCGCGTCACCGAGTGGGGCCGATGCAACCAGGCCGCGCGCATCGACGGTCCAGAATGTAACGCCCGAGCGGATCGCTTCGTCCACCGTGGCGTGGAGCTGCGCCTGGTTGTCGATGCCGTTCAGCCTCATGCCGCCGGCAAAGTAGATGAGCGACTTCTTCTCGTTCACTCTGCCCAGCATGTGCGCCGCCGTCTGCAGCGCGGAAAGCTGGCGATCGGTATTGAAGATGTTGAACTCGCTGTCGTCCTGGCCAAAGGCCGCGCCCGTGTCGGCGCTGCTTGCATCGTCCGTCGTCTCGGTCGATCCCTGCCCTTCGCCCACCACCAGGGTTTCAAGAATGCTGAGCAGCCGGTTGCGGTCGGCCGTGAAGTCTTGCAGCACATCCACCGATCCGCCCTGATAGCGCAGGATCGCCAGCAGGTCCACCGCGGTCATCTGTGTGCGCACAAACTGCTCGGCCGCGCTCAGCGCGCGCATCTGATCGTCGGGCCGCATTCCCGGCATATCGAAGTAAAGCGCAATCAAGCGGCGATTCCGGTAGCGCTCGCTGTCCATAGTCTCGGGAGCAATCTGCTCGTGCGCCAGTTGGTTGTAAATCCTGATGTCCTCAGCGGAGCGCTTGGAGGGCGGCAGCGTCGTGGCATCCGTCGTCAGGTCCTGGTGCTCGCAAAAGCGCACCGTCTGCGGCGCGCCGTCCTCGGTCACCGTAAAGTCCTTCGCCGTAAGCCCATGAATGAAGTTGCCCTGCTTGTCTTTGACGACAACGGTTTCCACCACCAGTTGCGACTGAACCGTGAGCGTAAAGCCCTGCGGCACATCGGCAGTCTTGTTCTGGCCGATCTGCTGCCCGCCCGCGATTGCAGCGGCGATCGAAAGAAGAAGTGCAGACACGATTCGCATGGTCAAAACCTCAGCCGGATCGTTGTTTGCAGGCTGCGCATGGCGCCGGCTGCGAGCGGGCGGCCAAACAGTTGTTGGCTGCTCTCGCTTGCGCCGTTCCACACCGCGTCCCAGCTCGTGAACGCCGGATGGTTCAGCAGATTGGTCGCGTTCACCGTCAGGTCGAGATAGGTCTTTCCATGCGGGCGAAAGGTGCGCGCAAGCGAGTTGTTCAGCGTGAACTGGTTCGGACCGCTAATTGAATCGCGGCCCGCGGTTCCCCACTCGCCGGCTGCGGGTGCCTCATAGGCGGCTGCGTTGATGTGCGCCGCGCCGCTTGTGTTGTAGATTGACGCGCCGGTCAGGCTCGGCCGGACCACATTCATGGATCCCGTGCCTGGAACGGTGAACGGATAGACAGGCGTCTCCGGCAGTCCTGTGCCTGCGGTCAAAGTGCCCAGCAGGGTCCACTCTTTGAGCACGCGGCCG
This sequence comes from Occallatibacter sp., assembly GCA_049677625.1. Taxonomy (GTDB): domain Bacteria; phylum Acidobacteriota; class Terriglobia; order Terriglobales; family Acidobacteriaceae; genus Telmatobacter. The sequence goes on from JBAUCP010000124.1 coordinate 2,024, forward strand.
CGCCAGCCACTCATCAGCGTTCCGCCGCCGAGGCCTTCGCCGCTCGTGTACTGAGCCGTAAAGTTGAGCAGGTGCCGCTGGTCAAAGGTCGAGAGCGCGCGCTCGGCGCGAAGATCGCGCCAGTTCTGCGCAATGGCCTCGGACGAGCTCGATGCCGGCGCTGAAACCGCATTCTGGTTCTGCGTGCTCGTGGTCACGTACCCCTGGCCGCCCAGTGTGGCGTCGTCGTCAATCGACTTCGAATAGGTGTACTCGAGCGACGCCGTGAACCCATCCTTGAGCCTGCGGCGCAGTTGAATCTGCCCCGCCTGGCGCGTCGAATTGCCACCCGAAGTGCGATAGACAAATCCAATCGGACAATCGGGACAGGGATTGGACGCGCCGATCGGCGGATACGTATTGGGCAGAAACTCCTGCGCGCCGTGCGTGCCCTTTATTCCGGAATAAGTAGCCACCATCTGCATCGCGAAAGGCAGATCGCGCTGCACGCTCAACTGCCAGGTCTGCACGTAGCCGATGTGGTAGTTAGGATCGATGGCGAAGGTGTCTGTCGAGGCGCAATCGAATCCATTCGCGAGGGTCAACGGACACGCAGCGCCATTCTGCACGCTGAAGCTCGTCGAGAATGGCGCCTGCTGCGCCATCTCCAGCACCAGGGCCTGATACACCGACGTATCGCGATAGATACCGTAGCCGCCGCGCACTACTACGGTGGACGCCGGAATAGGCCGCCACGACATGCCGATGCGCGGCTCGATCCCACGCCGGTCCGGCCAAATGAGCGAAGCAGGATAATGCGCGCCGGTGACCGATCCGACCGGATCGGTGCCCAGAACCGGTGCGCCCGCGGTGAATGCGGAGTTGAGATCGAGATTCGCCAGCCGCCCGTGCAGCTCCGTCATGGGGGCCGAATACTCGTAGCGCATGCCCGCGTTGATGGTGAGCACCGGCAGAATGCGCCAGTCATCCGTGAAGAACGCATCATATACCGGCTCGCGAAGATACTTGTCCGCGTTGCCAAAGGCGATGGCGCTGGTATCGGGCACGCCGGCCATGAAGTCGGCAAGGTCAGAGCCAATGGCCGTGCCCGCAGCCGCGTTCGCGGTGGCCGCGCCGGTAAAGCCGAAGCTTCCGCGCGGATTTTCCTGGAAGTCGTCGTTATAATCCTGCTTGCGAAAATCGCCGCCCACCGAGATATTGTGGCGTCCGCGATAAATGCCCACCGAGACCGAAACGCCGTTCGTCTGGCTGCGGTTGAACGCGCTGTTCCCGTCAGAGAGCGCGGTAATGGGGCTCGAAAAACTGAGCGCCGGCGGACCCCAGTCAGCCGCATCCTGATCGTTGCCGCTGATATTCGCGTTGCCTGAAATATTCTCGCGGTTCGCAAAGTTCGGCCTCACCTCAGTCCGGAGGCGGCTGAACGTGTAGCCGGTAAACAGAAACAGCCGCTGGCTGAAACGATGCGTCCAGTGAATGTTGCCGTTGAGGCCCAACGTATCTGTGGTATCGACGAAGCTGAAGAGATTGACGCTGTCTGCGCGGGTGCTCTGAAAATTGAAGCCGCCATACAGTTGATCTCTGCGGCCCAGTGTTTTGTCCAGGCGCGATTGCAGCGCATCCTGGTGCTCGCTGTTTAATACCGGCGCCTGATAGTTGTAGCCCGATGCCGAGGGAATATTCGGATTCGGCTGCGGATAGAGAGCCAGCAGCGCAGCAGCCTGCGGGCTCAGATCGCCCGGCAGGTTGCCTTGTGGAATCTGGTTGCTCGCATACGGCAGCCCGGTGAACGGGTTGTAAATGGCGATCGGATCACCCTGCGCATTCACCAGTCCGGAGAAGTCTCCTTCTCGCTCAGCGGAAGTTGGAACCAGTCCCGTGTTGATGAGGGCGTTGTTATTGCGCGTCCATTCATAGTTCACAAAAAAAATCGGGCCGCGCGGCAGCAGGTGCGGACTCTTGATGGGGCCGCCGACATAGATAGCATTCGTGATGTGATCGTACATGCTCTTGGCCGCCTCCGCTCCGCTGATCGAATAGGGCCGCGCATCCGTCGCGGAGCTGTCGTAGATGGCCGCGAACCCTCCCGTGTACAAGCCTCTGCTGCCGGAGCGCGTGTTGCCGAAGGCGGGGTTCGTCGAGTAGCGCGAAGTGGCCGCGTTGTTCACGCTCCCCTGCACCAGGTAGCCGTCCGCGCTCTGATCGTTTGAGCTCTCGGGCGCCTTCGGCATCTCAGCCGCAGCCGTCTGGCCCGATTTGTTCTCGGGCGAAGTGCTCACCACCGGCTGCGGAAGAATGGGATTCTTCACCACCTTGGTGCCCGCCATGAGCTGGTCGATGGGTAGCAGCGCAAGCTCCGACTTCCCTGCCTGCGTATCGGCCCCGATCGTCACCTGCACATGGATGGTCTGAAAACACTGCATCTCCACTTCGATCGTCCACTGGCCATCGGGAAGATCGTCGAAGTGATAGGCGCCGCCCTGATCGGAGACGGTGGTAAATTTCTTCGCGCCCTGCGTGGCCGTGATGGTCGCGCCGGGCACGGGCAGCCCGCCAAACGTGACTGTGCCGTGATACTCGCGGGCCCATGCGGATGTGAAAGCGCAGAACCAAACCAGAGCGCAGAGAAGCGAGATTTTGGCAACGCGCCACAGTAACATCTGCCGGCTCCAACTCCTGGTCAATTTGGCGAAGGCTGCTCGATATGATCGATGACGATCACATCCGCAGGTTCTTTTTGCGATTCCAGCTTCAAGCCAAGCTGCTCTTCGAGAGCCGTAAAGAGCGACGGCCCGGTTGTCGGCGGCGGCGCCGGATTGTTGGTTCCCGGCTGGCTGCCGTCGGGCGCTCTGGGCATGAGCCCTTCGCCTTCATCGGGCGCCCACTTCAGGTCGAAATCGTACTTGCCGGTGAGCCCCGTCTTGTCCACAACCGTCGCGCCGAACTGAAATGAAAGTTGCCGCACCAGGTTGCCGATGGGATTGGCCTGCGCCATCAGTTCACCGGGCTGCATGCGCATGATGCCCGCGCCGCCAGGTCTGCCCCCCGGCCCCATGATCCCGTTGGCATACGAATCGCCGGGCGTTGCTTCCTTCATCTTGAGACCACCCTTGGCAACCACGAGCACATACTGCGTCAGGTCTCTGGTCTCGTGGTGAAATTTCAGCGCGAAGCGGTCTTGCAAAACGGGTAACAGCATGGCCCATCGCTCCGTGGGCTTGAGGGTCTTTAACTTCGGCACATCTTCGGCCGCAACTTTGGCTTCAATATCGAAGTGGTCGGAGTTGAGCCAGCCCGGCTCTCCGAGAAGCTGGTCGTCAGAGATGTTGAACGCCTCGCGCACCAGCATGTGCACGGGCAAGCCGGTAATTGAGATGCCGTCAGGCGTGAACATGATCCGAATCATCCCGCTGCCGCTCTTGTCCGGCTTGATCGAGATCACCTCGAACGCGGGCAATTGAGCTGAGGCGCTTTTATCCTGAGCAGTGGCGCCTGCTGCGCCGGGCGCTGTCTGTGCGGATGCGGCAATCGCAGCAGCCAGCATCCACGCGGACACAAGCAGCATCACCCGGAAACGCTTGCAATAGCGTACTGGTTCTCTGATCATCTGTGCCCAGCCTTGATTCGAGATCATCTACGCATTGCGCCTGAGGGGGACGCCGGCTTGTGTTTCGGGTGCAATTGGAATTCAGATATGAGACGTTTCCTGCATCGTTTCCGTTTGCGAGCGCGGCGCGGATTTTTCGCGCCGCGTATCGCTCATGCGCTCTAGTTCGCCGACGGCTTCTCCACGTGGTCGATCACAATCACGTCGTCGGGCGCTTTCGTGGCTTCGATCTTCAGCCCCAGCGTCTCCTGCACCGCGGTGTAAAGGCTGGGCGGAGCGTTGGGATCGTCGGCCTTGGGCGGCGGCATGTTCACTGCGCCTCGAAACTGCGCGAACTGCGAGTCATCCGGCGTCCACTTCAGCGTGAAGTCGTACCGGTCCTTGAGCCCGGTCTGGTCCACGACCGGCTTGTCCATCACGCCCGACTGCATCCACGTGGCGAAGTCCTTCATGTCCATGTTGCGCACGATCAGGTCGCCGAGGCCCCTGAAGCCGAATCCCTGCGGATCGTTCACCGCGGCCGTGGTCTTTGTCATCTTCGGCCCACTGCTCGCCACAGTAATCGCGTAGACCGAGAGTTCCTTTGTATCGTGATGGAACTTGAGCGCGCAGCGGTCCGCGAGCAGCTTCTGCACCATGACGCCCATCTGCTTCAGGTTGGGACGGCCCGGCGTGTCCGGCACGCCGTCAATGTCGTAGAGCTCGGTGCCGAACCAGTCCGGCGCGCCCACGATCTGCTTGGAGTGCAGCCCATAGGCAAACGCGATCAGGTCATTCAGATTCGTGTTGAAGGTCCGGAAGTGCGTCCCCTGAAAACCAAAGCCCTTGCCTCGCGCGGTCGGATTGCTGGGCTTGATGGTGGCCACGTCAAGACTCGGATCGGCATCGGCGGCCATGGCCTTTGGCGGCTCAGGAATGGGCCACGCATTATCTGGCGTAGTCCGCGCCAGCGTGAGCGGCAGCGGACTCGGCCCCTGGGTCCAGTTCCCGTCGATCGTCTTTCCGTCTTCGCTGAGCTTGCCCTCGAATGTGCCGCTGATCAGGTTCAGCTTCATCTTCACGGTAGCCCCATCGAGCGTAATGGAGTCGACGGGCAACGGCTGGCCGCCCTGATCAATGCTGTAGAAGACGGCCTTGTATCCGCCCTTGTCGTTCTTGGTGATCTTGACTACAGTGCGCAGATCGTGTTCTCCGGCGTGCAGCGTACCTTGCCAGGTGTCCGCAATGTCTTTGGGGTTGGGCGCGGCACTCGGCGCGGCAGCCGGCGCCGGCGTTTGCGCAGCCGGGGCCGGCGCTGCCTGCGCACACGCGCTCTGCGCCGTAACAAATCCCGCCGCGCACCCGGCGCACACAACTGCAAAAGCCAGCAATGCCCTCCGGCAGAACCCGCGCCTGCCGACCATCTGTTCATTCCTCACCTAAACCATCCCTTCTGCTGCCGCAAACGCGAACCCAGAGCGGCGCCAACCCCGAAGTCAATTGCTCAAATCTTGAGAAGGATACAACGATAAGACGAACTACGCGGCGTTTTGTTCCCCGGTTCCCAAAATTTGTTCCCCGCCCGCGATGGAATTGCCGGTTGAAGCGCTCTTTTACAAAGACTGCCTTTCGTGGTTGTGCAAGGCCGTCCTCAATGC
>JBAUCP010000125.1:0-15524 GCA_049677625.1 Occallatibacter sp.
CGCCAACCGGTCCAAGGATGGACTTCTGGTCGCGGCCGAGGGCGGTACAGTCTTTCTCGACGAAATAGGCGAGCTCTCGGTCGACTTGCAGGCGAAGCTCTTGCGCGCGCTGCAGGAGCGCGAGGTCCGGCCGGTGGGCGCCACGCACCGCGTGCCCATCAAGGCGCGCATCGTGGCCGCCACCAATCGCGACCTGGCCGCGATGGTCGAGAAAGGAACCTTCCGCAAGGATCTTTTCTACCGGCTCAACGTGGTCAACCTGCGGCTGCCGTCGCTGCGCGACCGGCGCGAGGATATTCCGCTGCTTGCGGCCCATTTCCTGGACCGCATCAGCCGCGAGCACAACCGCAAGTTCACGCTCTCCGACGAGGCTCTGCGCGCCATGATGCGCCACGACTGGCCGGGTAACGTGCGTGAGCTGGAGAACTCCGTGGAGCGGGCCTGCGCGCTCTCTTCCGGTCCGGTGCTGCATCTGGGCGATCTGCCCACGCAACTGCAGCAGCAGGGACTGGAGGCCCGCCGCGGCGGGATAGCGGCCAGAGGCGAGACCACCGAGGCCGGCGACGCTCCCGAGGTGAAGACGCTGGCCGATCTGGAGCGGGCGGCAATTCTGGACGCGATCCGGATGCTGAACGGCGACAAGCTGCAGGCCGCCAAGCTTCTGGGCATCGGCAAGACCACCCTCTACCGCAAGCTGAAGGAGTACGGCATCGCCGACCCGCTGCGCGAAGAGTAGCCGTCGGTATGGAAGTTAGAGCATTTTCGGAATTCACGTGGTCTTTTTGAATGCGTGCAAGGCGGCTTTTTCTTAAGGAAAAGCCTCTTGGAATCGTGGATTCGGTCTACAGTAATTCCGAAAATGTATAGAGCATCCGGTTGCGAGTAAGATCAGGCCGCTAGAGCCATCAACCGCCAGAATGCAAAAAACGGGCCAGAACTCAAGAATTTCTTTCTCCGATCTGTGGATATAGCGGGACAAGCGACGGGCGGCGTCCGATGAGGAGCCGGCCGCGAAGTGCCACATGGGCCTTCATGCAGGCCCTCGACACAATGAGGAGATGGGGAATGCATATTTTGATGGTGACCGGAATGGAAACCGCACGCAACTGCGCCGACGCGGTGGGCGCGCAACTGGGCATGGAAGTGGATGTGGTGGAGGGACGCAAGGCGGCGCTGAGCGCATTGCGCCGGGGGGAGTTTGCCGCCGTAGTGGTGGACGAGACTACGGCTGAGTGCGACCCGGCCTCGGCCGAGGCCATCTGGGAACACGCGGGGCTGGCCATTCCGCTGCAGATCAACTTTGCGCTCTCAGGAACCTCGCGGCTGGTGCGCGAGATTCGCGCCGGCCTGCACCGCCGCGAACGGGAGCAGTCCCTGGCCCGGCGCGCCGCGACCGAGGAGATCGAGGCCGAGCTCAAATCCACCGTCGCCGGCCTGCTGCTCCACCTGCAGCTCGCGCTCAACAACGGTAACGAGGTTCCTGCGCCGATGGCCGACAGACTGCGCGTGATGGCCGACCTGGCCGGAAACCTGCGCCAGAAGCTGAGCACGCCGCTCCCGCTGGGCAGAGACACAGCTGCCTAAGCATCTGCGGCGCGGAGATTTAGGCAGCCGCGCGGCAGAGGCTACAAACCGATCGGAGAAAGACCTTGCATGCGTTGCACGCGCATCGCCGGGGCCGACAATGGCTCCGGCGTTTTTTTGCGCCTGGAGGCGTTTACCGCGTGAGCCGGTAGACCTCGCCTGAGGCCAGCAGGAATGCGCCGGTGACGTACTCGTGGGTGCTGCCGCGCTGGGTGGGATGCGGCTGCGCATCCACCTGCTGGCCCCACTCCACCATGCCCTCCGGGCTCACCGCTGCGGCGAGCGCGGCATAGGACTTCTCGACGACGGGAAGATACCTGCGCCGGTCGAGCAGACGATGGCGGATGCCCCAGGCGTAGCCGAAGCAGAAGAAAGCCGTGCCGCTGCTCTCGGGGTTGGGAATGTCGTCGGGGTCGTCGAGATTGGCGCGCCAGAAGCCGTCGGCGGACTGCCGGCCGGCGAGCGCTTCAGCCATGCGCCGGTAGAGAACGAGATACTTTTCCCGCTCCGGATCGTTTTTGGGCAGGTATTCGAGCACCCGCGCCAGCCCGGCGAAGGCCCAGCCGTTGCCGCGCGACCAGAGGATCTTCTTGCCGCGCGCGGTGCGCTTGCCGATGTAGCTGGGATCGCGGTAGAAGAGGCCGGCGTCCGGGTCCCAGAGCTCGGCGACGATGTCGCGGGTGAAGGCGTGCATGGTCACCAGATACTGCCGGTCGCCGGTGGCTTTGGCCAGCATGGCGAAGACCGCCGCGCCGTAGAGCGAGTCCACATAGGGCCGTCCGTTGTCGAGGTACCAGCGAGCGGGCCCGCCGGGCGAGTTGGGCGCGTCCGTGGCCAGCCACTTCTCGGTGGGCGCAATCATCTCCTGCTCGTGCCGTGCGAGCGAGAGCTCCGTCCACGTCTCGGCGCAGAAGAGGCGGTTGGCTCCGGGCTTCTCGGTGCCTACCTGCCACTGGTTCAGCCTGCCCCAATCGAGGGCCTGGTTGAGGAAAGTCTCGTCGCCGGTCGCTTTCCAGGCTTCCATCACGCCCGTGTACCAGGTGTCGCGCTCCCAGTTGCGGTCGTCTGCGGGCATCACAGGATGCGCGATCTGCCAGGCGTCGGTCCTGTGCATCAGCGCCAGGACCTGCGCCCGCGAGGGCAGCGGCGGAGTGGGCGGGGGAACGATCTGGGCCTGCGCAGACAGGGTAGCGCAGAGCAGGGCGATAGACAGCCAGGTGGGCATCGGTCTTTTCATCGTCCCTCGTAAAGAGAATGCAGAAAATGTGCGGAACGCGCGCGGCGGGCTACGCGGGCGAAGATGGATTCTAAACGACCGGAGCCGTCGTCCGCAGGCCGCTCCCCGCTGTAATCTGGAACCAGCATGAAAGACACTGCAGTTCTTCTGATCGACTGCCCGGACCGCAAGGGACTGATCGCGCGGGTTGCCGGACTGCTTTACGAGCGCGGCGCCAACATTCTGCACGCCGACCAGCACCAGGACCACGAGCTGGGCCTGTTCTTCATGCGCGTGGAGTGGGCGCTGAACTCCGGGATCGAGGAGTCGGCCGGCACGGCGGAGTCTGCCGGCGCTACGGCTGAGGCGTGGGACATATTCGATCTTGACGGCTTCAAGGCCGCCTTTGCGCCGCTGGCGCGCGAGCTCGATATGCGCTGGAGCCTGGCGATCGCGGCGCGCCGGCCGCGCGTGGCGCTGTTCTGCTCGCAGTATCTGCACTGCATGGCCGACCTGCTGCACCGCTGGAAGACCGGCGAGCTCGACTGCGAGATTCCCGTCATTGTCTCGAACCACCGCGAGGTGGAAAACCTGGCCGCATTCTACGGCATTCCCTTCGAGCACACGCCGGTGAAGGCCGCTACGCGTTCCGACGTCGAGGCGCGGCAGCTCGAACTGCTGGCGCATCACGAGGTGGAACTGGTGGTGCTGGCGCGCTACATGCAGATACTCTCGCCGCACTTCGTGGCCCGCTATCCGGCGGCCATCATCAATGTGCACCACTCGTTCCTGCCTGCCTTCACCGGCGCGCGGCCTTATCATGCGGCGCATGCGCGCGGCGTGAAGCTTATTGGCGCTACCAGCCACTACGTGACCGAGGTGCTGGACGACGGCCCGATCATCGAGCAGGACGTGGCCCGCATCTCTCACCGCGACCAGGTGGAGGATCTGGTGGCCCGCGGGCGCGATCTCGAACGCATGGTGCTTTCGCGCGCCGTGCGCTGGCACCTGGACCGGCGGATTCTCTGCTATGGGAATAAGACGGTGGTGTTTGATTAGGACAGGGGTCAGTGGACAGTGATCAGTGATCAGTGATCAGGGGTCAGTTTTTTCGTGCTTGGCGCAGGCTCGTGCTATCCCACCCTAGCGGCAAGAACAAGAACGCCGCGAGGGTGGGGCACCCAGGATCGTTCCCTATTCCCTATTCCCTTATTCCCTGACCTCTGACCTCTGACCCCTGACCACTGTTCACTGTCCACTGTCCACTGCCTTTACGGATGTTGCTCGATGGCGATGCTCAGCGTGGAGGTGTTGCCGGATGCGGCTATGCCAATGAGATTTGTGGCTACGCCGGGCATCGAGGCGGGCGTAAAGGTTACGGTGCCGTCAACGGCCGATGTGCTGGCGGAGGACTCGGCGCCGAGCAGCGGGCCCTGGGTGCAGACCGTGTGCGGCGCGCAGGGCGGCGACCAGGCGTAGAGCGCCTGGTAGAGCGAGACCGTGCCGCCGGCCATGGGGTTCGAGTCCATGTCGAGCAGGCGCAGCGTGATCTGGCTCGGGGTTCCGGAGGCGGCAAGGCTTTGCGTTGTGCCGGAGACGGGCTCGAGCACGGCGTACTCCGGGCGCGCGCCCAAGGCCGTGAAGGTCACGCACTGGCTGGTCCCGTTGATGCAGGCGTTGATCGAGGCCTGCTGGCCCTCGGCAAGCGGGCCCACGGTGAGGGTCTGCGTGGCGATGCCGCTGGCGTTGGTGAGGACTGCGCTGGATGGTGCCGTGATGCCAGCCGCGCTCTGCCACTGGACGGACTGGCCGCTTGCCGGCGCGCCGTTGGCGAGAGCCAGCGCCTGCACGGTCCAGGTAAACGTGGCTCCGGCGGCCAGCGAAAGCTGGGGCGTAATCGCGGCCAGCACAGGCGGCGTTCCGCCGGTGAACTGCGCCTGCAGGATCGAGCCGTTGGTGAGCGAGGCGGTGACGATGGAGAGCGCGCTGCCGGTCGCGGTTACGTTCATGGTTGCGCGGCCGTCGCCCGCGGCTGTGACCGTGCAGACCTGTTGCCCGCATCCGAGCGCAGCCGGGCCGCTGGTTACGGTGTAGGTCACCGTCACGCCGCCCGCCGGGGTAAGATCGGGCCCCAGCGCGGCGACGGTAAACGGAGTGGGCACGCCGATGGGAATCGTGCCCGAGGGCGCGGCGATCAGCGTAAGTGCGTCGCCGGCGCCCGCGTCATAGCTGATGCCGCCGGGAATCACTGCCGACGCGTAAAAGATCGGCTCGTCGTCTACCTCCACGTCCACTGAGCCTGTCTCGCCCGATACGGCCGGCGGTGCAACGGCTGTAATCTCCGTGGGTGCGATGCTGGTGACCAGCGCCGGATGGCCGCCCACCAGCACCGTATCGGCGAGACGAAAGCCCATGCCGTGAATCACGATGGGGCCGCCTGCGGCCGGCAGCCGCACCGGCTCGACGGTGTCAGCGTAGAGCACCCATCCGTTGTAGGCGTAGTCGGGCCGCCCGTCTCCGCGCAGGTCGGCAATGCCTACACGCACAATGTCCGCACCGGCGGAACTCACCTGCAGCCAGGTTTCGCCGGCGGCCAGCCCGTTCAGCCCCGGCGCATAGGCCACGGCGGCAGAGCCTGCGGCATCGAATGCGTCCCAGATGCCGATCGAGGGCAGGGCCTTGGCATTCGAAGCCGCGCCGGTCTCGTCGATGGCCTGGGTGACGATGGTGAATTGCCGGTTGCCGCGAATGGGAAAGGTGAACCAGTCGGTCTGGCCCACCTGGCTGAGGCGTCCGCACCACAGGCCGGTTGCGGGCAGCGGGCGCGGCTCGGCCTCGACGCCGATGGCGTCCTGGTAGCCGCCGCTGGCCGAGTCGGAGACGGTGACGTTGAGCGTCTGTGCGCTGCCGGCGGAGAGGCCGGGAAGGTTGATGGCGTTGAGCGTGCCCGAGGGCGCGACCTGGCCCGCGGCGTAGGGACCGACGGACTCGGCAAAGATGTAGAGCGGATCGATGCTCTCGAAGGTGACCTGATAGGCGGCCGTGGCCACGCCGGGCGGCAGCGGAATGCCGCTTAGGTCAAAGGAGCCCTGAAGCGCGGGATCGTCCGATCCCCACATGGCCAGCGGATTGCCGTTGGCATCGTCCCATCCGGTGACGGGGTTGCCATGATTGCCGCTGAAGTAGCCGCCGGAGACAAAGCTCACCGTGTACTGGTAGAGGGGATTGCCGTTGGCGTCGAGCGGTCGGGCGACGACGTTCACGCCCTGCATGCCGTAGCCGGTGCGGAAAGAGACCGTGCCCTGAATCGAAACGGTGTTGGCCGCGGTGATCTGCTTGCCGGGAAAACTGGCCAGGTTGGCGGCGGTGATGGGATAGATGCGGTTCAGCGCGGCGATGTCGTCGTAGTGCAGTATGTCGGGATTGGCAATGCATATGCCGCCCGACGGGCCGCAGACGCCGCTTATGGGCTGCATGATCGGCCAGCCCTCGGTGCCGCCGGGTTCGCCGTTGGTGAGCGCGCCGGGATTGACCTGCGAGAAGTCGAGACCCAGGATGCGGCCGAAGGCGCGCTCCAGCTCGAAGGTCATCATCTCCACAAGATTCGTGTTGGTGGCGCAGAGTCCGTTGAGCAGGATCACGGCATGCGCGACGGTGGCGTTGGGCTGGATGTTGTCCATCCACACAAAGACGCCGTTGAACTGGCAGGACTCGGGCGCGCTTGCGTCGGCTCCGTAGATGGCGTTGATGACCGAACCGTCCGCGTCGTAGATCACGGCCAGCGGATAGTTCGTGGCCGCGGGCGTCACATCGGCGGGCGCGGCGAACTGGCTCAACGCGTTCACCTCGACATTCGAGCCGTTCACATCCTCGTTGAGCTGGCCCTTGTCCACCAGCGTGACGCCAGCGGTGGGAACCGCGCTCCACAAGGCCGCTGCCGCATCCACCATGGCCGTGGCCTGCTGATTTGAGATGCCGCTGTTCAGCGGCCCCTGATCGACGTAATAATTCAGCTGGCCGCCGGACCAGTGAACCGGCTGGCCCATCACCGCCGGGTTAAAGAAGCTTGCACCGGCGACGTACTTCGGCCCGCCGGCCTGCGCGGCCGTGGAGACGAGCGCCAGCAGCGGAATGGCGGCGAGATGCGAGACGCGCACGCGGATTCTCCGATGGAGGCAAGCGCGGCAAGCGGGAGGCCAGGGAAAGAAGATTCACATTAGAAATACCTAATCAGTTAGGTGTGCATTTGCGCACTTTTATCGATTACGGCCGGTTTTTCGAAGTGTGTCCAGAAACAATACAGTACGGGCGAATCGGAGGCGAAGTGATTAGAGGGGTTGGAGCGGCTTGCGGATTGGGAAATGCTTGGTTTTTTAGCAGATGCGACATAAGACCGCGTTGATTAGTGTTTCTTAATTTTGCGGTCCTGTTACGAAACTCGCGCCGGGGCGCTATTGCGTGAGGCGGGCGATGGGCGGGTTCAGTTTACGCTTTCGCCGGTTGGCGGCGCGGCGCGGGTTTGTGGGCTGACGCTGCAATTTGAGGCAGCGCATCAGGGGGAAGTGCGGCGGTGGTCAAATCTCGGGGTAGAAGTCGAAGAACGCGTCCAGGCTGCGCTTGAGCTGGGCCTCGATCTCCTGGCGCGAGCCCTCGATCGTGTGCATGGTCACGTGGGCCTGGTGTCCGTTGGCCAGCTTGAGCGTTGCATCCTGCATTTCAACGACTTCGCCCTCGGGAAGCAGCCGCAGTCCGTAGACAAGAGTCAGATTCGCCATGTGCATCATCTTATCGAATGCCGGCGAATGGATGCCGGAGGCGCCTGAAGGTCAGGCTCTACAATCGACATGGGAAAACAAATGGCAGAGATACGCGACACAGTGATTCTTGGCTCCGGCTGCGCCGGGCTTACGGCGGCTATCTACAGCGCACGGGCAGGACTGAAACCGCTGGTTCTGGAGGGCCACGAGCCCGGAGGACAGCTCTCGATCACCACGCTGGTGGAGAACTTCCCCGGCTGGCCTGACGGCATCCAGGGCCCCGAGCTGATCGAAAACATGAAGAAGCAGGCACAGCGCTTCGGCGCCGAGTTCCAGCTCGCGCACCTCAACGCGGTCGAAGTGGGCAAGCACCCCATCCGCCTGGATACATCGATTGGCGAGATTCTTACCCGCACGCTGATCGTCGCCTCCGGCGCCAGCGCGCGCTGGCTGGGACTGCCCAGCGAGCAGGCGCTTATTGGCCACGGCGTCTCCAGTTGCGCCACCTGCGACGGGTTCTTTTTCCGCGGCAAGGAGATTGCCGTGGTGGGGGGCGGCGACTCGGCCATGGAAGAGGCGCTGTTTCTCACGCGCTTTGCGACCAAGGTCACGCTGCTGCACCGGCGGGAGAACTTCCGCGCTTCGAAGATCATGTTGGAGCGCGCGATTGCGCATCCGAATATCGAGCTGCGCACCAACACCGTGGTTGAAGAAGTGCTGGGTGTGGAAGAGAAGGAAGTGCGCGGCCTGCGCGTGCGCGACGTGAAGAACGGCGAGACCGGTGAACTGCCGGTAAGCGGGATGTTCCTGGGCATTGGCCACGAGCCCAATGCGAAGATGTTTGCCGGGCAGATCGATCTTGACGAGGAAGGCTACATCCGCACCACGGACAACGTGCTCACCACGCACCATGGCCAGGTGGTTCCCGGCGTCTACGCCTGCGGAGACGTGCAGGACCGCCGCTACCGCCAGGCCATTACCGCGGCCGGCTCGGGCTGCATGGCCGCACTCGAAGCCGAAAAGTTCCTCGAGGCGCACGGCCACTGAGAGCGGAGGAGAGCAATGGGCGGGGTTATTTTATGGAAGTATTGCGCGTGGTTGGCGCTGTTCTCCTCGCCCGCAATTCCGCTGGCTTTTGCCTGGCGCTGGCTGCTTAAAGACGCTCGACTGCGGAAACCCGGCACGCTGGTTCCCGCGGCCATCGCCTCTCTGAGCCTGGTGTGGTTTGACGCGGCAGTTGCAAACTACCGCTTCGTTGGCCCGCTTTACAGCAGGGTGCGCTACGTAGTCACCGGAGGAAACCTGGGCCTTGCGCTGCTTTGCGCGTTGTTCTGCCTGGTGACGAGCTTCTTTGCCGGCGCCAGGGCGGCGCGGATTGTGACTGCGCTCGCCTGCCTGCTGCTCGCCGTGGAGTGGGCGCTGCTTGGAATTGCCTATCGATGACCGCACTCGAAGAGAATCTCGAAAAGCTGGAAGATGCGATTGATGCGGCCTGCCGCGCGGCCGGGCGGGGGCGCCGCGAGGTCGAGCTGATGGCGGTGTCGAAGAGCTTTCCGGCTGCGATGCTGGCCGAGGCCGCGGGGCTGGGGCTTACGCTGTTCGGCGAAAACCGCGTGCAGGAGTTTGCGGCGAAGGCCGCGGAGCTGGGACCGTGGCGCGAGAGCACGAATTGCCGCGTGCATCTGATTGGGCATTTGCAATCGAACAAAGCACAGCGCGCGGCGGAGGTTTTTGACGGCGTGGATTCGCTCGACTCGTTGCGGCTGGCCGAGCGGTTGAATGAGGCAGCAGGGAAATCTGCCAAGCGCCTGCCGGTGCTGATCGAGGTGAAGCTGAGCCCGGAAGAGGCCAAGGCGGGAGTGGAGCCGGAGTGTGCAGAAGCAACGCAGTTGCTGGAGCGGTTGCCGGATCTGGGGCATCTGGAGATGCGCGGGCTGATGACGATTGCGCCGTGGGGCGCGGCGGATGAGGTAACCCGCGCCTGCTTTCGCAGTTTGCGCGAGTGGCGCGACCGCTGGGCGAAGGTGTATCCGAGATTGAACTTCGATGTGCTTTCGATGGGGATGAGCGGGGATTTTGCGCTGGCCATTGGGGAAGGCGCAACACGCATTCGCGTGGGCACGGCGCTGTTTGGGAAACGCAGCCCGCAGCCAGGGCTGAAGTAGTGTTGCGCGCCGCGCGTGAAGGCGTCACGCTGGCGGTGCGCGCGCAGCCGGGTGCAAAGAGGACGGCCGTCACCGGCGTCTACGGCGAGGGCGCAGCCGCGCAGCTCAAGGTTGCCGTGCATGCGCCGCCGGTTGAAGACCGCGCCAATGCAGAGCTTATTGTCTTTCTCGCCGAAGTATTCTCGCTGCCGAAGAGTGCGGTTGAGCTTGTATCGGGCGAGTTGTCGCGGAGCAAGGTTTTTCTGCTGCGCGGAGTTTCGCTGGTGCGGGCAAAGACGGTTTTGGCGAAGATAACAACTTAGAGTATCTTCGCTGCGTCCGTTGCGAGAATGTCGTGCTATCCCACCTTAGGCGCAAAAACAAAGACGCGCCGAAGGTGGGGCACCCACGGTAGTGCTACCGCCGTAAACTGCGCTCCCCAAGTCTATTTCTTCGCTGCGGACTGGCGTTGCAGTTCTGCTTCAAAGGCCTGCTTGCGGTCGGCGATGTAGGCCTTGTAGCCGGCGGGATCGATGAAGGCGTTTTTGTCGCCGCTCTTCCAGCGCGTGTATTTCTCTTTGAGACCGAAGTAAGCGCCGTGGGCGCCGAGGAAGATATCGCAGGGCAGCGATTCGAGCACCGCGAAACCGCGCTTGTAGTCCGCGGCGATCTGGGGATAGGCCGCATTGCCGACCAGCTTGTAACCCGGATTCACGTTGGGGCTGCCGACGATGACCACGTGCAGCACGCGGCCGTCTTCGGTTTCATCCATGGTCCACGTGGTTGTGCCTTTGGTGTGGCCCGCGGTGAGGTGCGCGGTGAGCACCGCGCCTCCCAGGCGCACCGTGTCGCCGTCGTGGAGCACGCGGTCCACATGCGCGGGCGGATAGTGCTGATCGGGCTCCGCGCCGTACTGAAAATCTTTGCGGCCGCCGGACTCGACGACGGGCACATCGGCATCCATGACAAAATATTTTGCGCCGGTTAGCTTGATGACCTGTGCGCTGCCGGCGCAGTGGTCTCCGTGAGCATGGCTGATGAGCAGAATTTTGACGTCGCTGAAGTGAAAGCCAAGCTGCTCTACGCTCTTCTCGATCAGCGGCACGGAGGACTCGAGGCTGCTGTTGATGAGGATGAGGCCCTGGGGCGTGACGATGAGATAGGACGCGAGATCGGCGCTGCCTACGTAGTAGAGATTGCCGGCGATGCGAAAGGGTGGAAAGGGCCGCGTCCAATCGGGATTCTGCGCGGCATGAAGCCGTGCAGCGCATGCAATGGAAGCGAAGAGGATGAGATGAAGCGCAATTTTGCGAAGGGTCATAAGGGGTGTGTTGCCGCGAGAAGGTTTTGCGCCGTTTCAATGGCGCGCTCGAGATGAACGCCGCGCGAGCCTTTCACCAGAATCTGGTCGCCGGCGCGAAGATTGTGCGCGAGCCAGCGGCCGGCAGCTTCCGCGTCAGGAAGAAAGAGCGAGGCCACGCCACCCGCGCAGGCTGCGGCAGCCAGATGTTCGGCGTTGCCGCGCACGCCGAGTACGAGATCGAGGCCGGCTTCAGCAGCGGCGCGTCCGCAGGCAGCGTGCAGCGCGGGGCCTTGCTCGCCAAGTTCGAGCATCTCGCCGGCAATGAGGATGCGGCGGCGCGCGGGCCGCGCAGCCAGCGTCTGGATCATGGAGCGCAGCGCTTCGGGGTTGGAGTTGTAGCTGTCGTTGAGAATGGTTGCGCCGGCCAGCTCCATCAACTGGCCGCGCTTGTCGCCTGCGGTGAGAGATTGAAGCGCCTCGATCGCTGCGTGGAGTTCGACGCCAGCCTCGAGCGCGACGGCAAGGCCGGCGATGGCGTTGGTTGCGTTGTGGCCGCCGAGCAGATGCAGAGTGAAGACGCCTTGGTGCTCGCCGGCGCGATATTGTACGTGCAGGCCGGCGGTGTCTTCGACCACGGAGACGATCTGCGGATTGGCGCAGGGGCCGGCGCCAAAGTAGACCACGCGGCCGGGAAAATCGCGGCCGAACTGCGACACGTAAGGATCGGTGCAGTTGAGAAAAGCCACGCCGTTCGCGGGCAGCGCCGCCACCAGCTCGAACTTGGCGCGGGCAATGCCCGCCTGGCCTTCAGCAAAGTTCTCCACGTGCGCATTGCCCACGTTGGTGACTACGCCCCAGTCGGGCCCGGCGATGCGCGCCAGCGTGGCGATTTCGCCCGCGTGGTTCATGCCCATCTCCACCACCGCAATCTCGTGCTCGGGCGCGAGGCGCAGCAGTTGCAGCGGCAGGCCAAAGCCGTTATTCAGATTGCCCAGCGACTTGAGCACGTGAAACTTTGCGCCCAGCGCTGCCGCGATGGCATCTTTGGTGGTGGTCTTGCCGGCAGAGCCGGTGATGGCCACCACGCGTTTGCCCCACTGACGCCGCACGTGCGCGGCCAGCGCCTGCAGCGCGAGCAGTGGATCTTCCGCGATGAGCAATGGCGAGGAGAGCGCGGCATCCGGCAATCCGGCCACACGCGCGCGGGAGACGACCGCGGCTACGGCTCCGCGCGCCAAGGCTGCGGCTACGAAATCGTGGCCGTCGAGCCGCTCGCCGCGGACGGCGAAGAAGAGCTCGCCGGGTTGAACGGTACGCGAGTCAATGGAATAACCGCAAGCCACGAGAGCGCCGGCGTTGGGCACGCTGGTCGGCGCTTCAAGCACCGAGCCGGAGCCAATCGCAGCCTCTGCAAGCGTGAGATTCATCGCCCCTCACGATAACCCAATTCGGCCAGTGTTGAAAGAGCAATTTCGGCGTCGTCAAACGGAATGGTACGGCCGTCGAGAATCTGTTCCTTTTCATGGCCCTTGCCGGCCAGCAGCACCACGTCGCCGGGCGCGGCAGCCTGGAGCGCAATGCGAATCGCCACGGCCCGGTCCGGCTCTATGACGTATGGGATGCCGGTTTCCTTGAGTCCGGGCTCAACTTCAGCGAGAATTGCGCGCGGATCTTCAGAGCGCGGATTGTCGCTGGTGGCCACCACTAAGTCGCTTCCGCGGCCTGCGGCCTGTCCCATCTTGGGACGCTTGGTGCGGTCGCGGTCGCCGCCGCAGCCGAAGAGGGTGATCACGCGTTTGCCGGATGCGGTGGTCATCTGGCGCGCGAGCGCGGTCAGGTTGCGCAGCGCATCGTCAGTATGTGCGTAGTCCACGATGACGGTGAAGGGCTGGCCGGCATTGACGGGCTGAAAGCGGCCAGGGACGGGCTTGAGGTTCGCGATCGAATCGACCAGAACGTCGAACGAAACGCCGCGCGCGTGGGCCGCGGTAAAGGCCGCGAGCAGGTTGAGCACATTCACTTCGCCGGCGAGATGCGAGGCTACGCGCGCACTGCCTGCAGGGGTTTCAAGCGAGAGAAGCGCGCCGCCTGGCGTGAGCGAGCAGCTTGCCGCGCGCCAGTCGCCGGCGCCGATTCCGTAGGTGCGAATCTCCGCGCCGGCCTTGCGCGCGGCGGCGGCGAGCTCTTCGGCGCGCGGATCGTGCGCGTTGATGACCGCAACGCGCGGAGCGGGATAGACGCTGCCGTCAAAGAGCAGCCGCTTGGCGGCGAAGTATTTCTCCATCGTTTGGTGATAGTCGAGGTGGTCGCGGGTGAGGTTAGTAAAGATGGCCACGTCGAAGCCGATGCCGGCGGCGCGGCCCTGGTCGAGCGCGTGGCTCGACACTTCCGTGACGAGCTCGGTGGCGCCGCGCGCTGCGCCCTCGGCCATCAGCTCGAAGAGATCGCGCGACTCGGGCGTGGTGTGCACGGATGGGCGCACTTCACCGGCGATGTGATACTCGATGGTTCCGACGAGGACGGTCTTGCGGAGGGCGGAGTTCAGAAGCGCCTCCGTCAGGAAAGCAGTGGTGGTCTTGCCGTTGGTTCCGGTGATGCCGGTCGCGGCGAGCGCGCGTTCGGGATGGCCGAAGAACGCGGCCGAGGCCTGAGCGAGCGCGCGGCGGCCGTGTTCGACTTCAAGCACCGGCAGGCCGGGTTGGAAGACGAGCAGATGATCGAACATCTGCGCGGAGTCCGTGATGATGCCGAGCGCGCCGGAGGCGATGGCTTTCTCAACGTAGCGGTTGCCGTCGGTCGAGCCGCCCTTCATGGCGACGAAGACCGCGCCGGGACGCGCGTGGCGCGAGTCGTATTCAATGCCGGTGACACGCCCGGCGGCGCTGCCGGCGGAGCCCACGGCGGCGATTTCTTCGATGAGTTTGTTCCAGTTCATCTCGAAATCAATTGTAGTTGGCTGATGCGTTCCAAGCCTTGCGCTTCATGGGGACTTAATTTTGGAGATCGGTAGTGGGTGAGTTTGCATGGGGCGAACCTCAGGGGCTAAAGCCCGCGCACTTTTTTGCGGCATTTGCGGCACGACTGAAGTCGTGCCCTGACACTTCGTGCTTCTACCGGTGAGTTTTTCTGCAGCCTATAAAGTCAGTACCTTTCAAATTGGCCTACTGTCGAATTTTTCTGGTCGCTTGACATGCAACAAAAATGTTGCCTATTATGGCTGCAATGTACGCGGACGCCGACAAGGTATTCAAGGCGCTCGCTTCTGCTGAGCGCCGCTTGCTGCTCGACCGTCTGCAGGCCGACAACGGGCAAACGCTGGGGCAGCTCTGCGCGCATCTGGATATGACGCGGCAGGCGGTGACGCGGCACTTGAAGGTGCTGGAAGAGGCAACGCTGGTGGCGACGGTCTGGCGGGGGCGGGAGAAGCTGCACTATCTGAATCCGATGCCGATCCATGAGATTGCAGAGCGGTGGATTGGCAAGTACGAGCGGGGACGTTTGCGCGCTCTGGCAGAACTGAAACGGAGACTGGAGGAAGAAAACGATGGCTGAGTCTGAGTTTGTGTATGTGACGTATATCCGCACCACGCCGGAGAAGCTGTGGCGGGCGCTGCTGGAGCCGGAGTTTACAAGGCAGTATTGGATGGCGACCGTGCAGGAGTGTGCGTGGAAGCCGGGCGCATCGTGGAAGATTGTGTTTCCGGACGGACGCGTGGCTGATAGCGGAGAAGTGGTGGAGATCGATCCGCCGCGGAAGCTGGTTCTGAAGTGGAAGCATGAGCTGTTCCCCGAGCTGACGGGCGAGGGCTATGCGCGGATGACCTACAACCTGGAACAACAGGGCGATATGGTGAAGCTGACCTTGCTGCACGAGATGGACAAGCCGGAGTCGAAGTTCATCAAGGCGGTTGGCGGCGGCTGGCCGATTATTCTTGCCAGCCTGAAGAGTTTGCTGGAGACGGGAGAGTCACTGGAGGCGACGCGGAGTATGCCGAAGGGAATGTAAAGACAGGGATCAGGGGTCAGGGATCAGAAAGACTGATTGCTGCGCTCGTTCAGAATGAAAGTTTTTGTTAACGAGTGCAGCGGACCACGATCTTCGTTCCTGGCGCAACCATGGTGCCGGGTACTGGGGCTTGTTCGCGCGCAATGCCGACGCCGGTGATCTCGACTTCGAGGCCGGCGGCGCCGGCTTGCTCGATTACTTCACGAACGGGCAGGCCGATGAGCGAGGGTACGCGCAGTTGTTTGTCGTCGGGCAGCGGAATGGTTTTGGTGACGGGCTGCGCGCCGTTTTCGGGCTGCGGCGCGGGCGGCGCCGATTGCGCGGTCGCAGCGCTGTTGCTGGCCGTTGCCTGCTGAGGCGCAGATTGAGGAGAGGCCGAAGCGGGAGACGCGGTTGATTTGGTCTCTTGCTTTGTCGCTGCGCTCAGCGGATCGTCGCTGGGCAGGTCGTTGGCGGCGTCGTAGAGCGCCTGAATGTCTTCCTGCGGCGGGGCGGAGTCGTCTTCGGTGATGGG
>JBAUCP010000126.1:0-1601 GCA_049677625.1 Occallatibacter sp.
ACGAGAACCTGGCCCTGGTTCAGCTTGAACCTGTCATTCCCAAGTATGGCGGAGGCGGCGCGCACTTTTCCTATGTTTGCAAGTCGGGTGAGATCACTTTGGCGCGATTGACACGCGTTAAAGGCGAGTACCGAATGTTCATCGCGCGAGCGGAATTTGTAGATTTTCCACGCGAGAAGATGGCGGAGACCTGTTCAGTATGGCCGCACGGTTACGTGCGGATGAACGCAGAACCGGAGAATCTGATCAACATGTACAACACCAACCATGCCCATGTGGTTCCTGGAGATCACCGGCGCGCCCTCCAATATTACTGCGAATTTATGGGAATCCCCGCGGATGTCTTGGACTAGCTTACCCTGAGAACAGCCGGAGACCGCGCAACAGTGCAAGCAGGCTTCAATTGAAAACCGTTCCGAATCTTCGTTGGTGGATTGCTGGGTTGCTGGCTTCAGCCAGCGCGCTTGCCTATGTCGATCGGCAAACTTTGCCCGTCGTAATCGGGGAAATCCAGAAGACCATACCGATTACCGATTCGCAATATGCGCGGCTACAGTTCCTGTTCCTCCTCGCATACGGCATTATGTACGCGGTTGGCGGCAAGATCACAGACATTTTGGGCTCGCGTTGGGGCTATGTCGTATTCATTGTGTGGTGGTCGGCGGCAAACCTCTTGCAAGGGACGGTCGCAAGTGTGTTCGGTTTGGGCCTCTGCCTCTTTCTGCTTGGGGTGGGTGAAGGCGGCTGTTTTCCGGCAGCCTCGAAGGCGATCTCCGAGTGGTTTCCCGCCAAGGAGAGATCCCTGGCATTCGGAATGTTCAATGCCGGTTCTGGAATCGGCGCTACCATCGCCCCTCCCTTTATCGCGATGATCGTCTTGGCGCTTAACTGGCGCTGGGTGTTTTTCATCACCGCTTCAATCGGCTTTCTCTGGGCTGTCGCGTGGGTCTGCCTCTACAACCCTCCCGCTCGTCATAAAAGGTTGACTGCCGCCGAACTGGCTTACCTGACGGAGGCCCTACCCCCGAGCGCACCCGCGGCGGACCGGATTTCCTGGCTTGGGCTTTTCGGTTTCCGCCAGGTCTGGGGCCTTATCATGGCCAAGATTTTGTCAGATTCGGCGTGGTTCTTCCTGATTTTCTGGCTGCCCAAGTACTTGTATGACGCACGCCACCTGAATATTAAAGCGATCGGATACTACGCCTGGATTCCATACGCCTGGGCCGCACTGGGAAGCTTATTCGGAGGTTGGCTTTCGAGCTACCTTATTCGGCGCAAGCTTACTGTGGACGCCTCTCGAAAGATCTGTCTTGGAATCAGCGCCGCGTGCATGCCTGTGTCGCTCCTGATTACCGTATCTCCTCTGTCGATCACAATCGTCTTTTTCAGCCTGGCGATGCTTAGCCACCAGTTCTGGTCCACGATCATTTACTCGGTCGTCACCGATATTTTTCCCACGGAGGTTGTCGGATCGATTGCGGGCTTGCTTGGTGCGGTGGGCGCATTCGGCGGAATGTTGTTCAACTTGATTGCGGGCGCCTTGCTCTCGGCATACCACAGTTATGTTCTGATCTTCACCATTTTGGGGCTACTGCATCCTC
>JBAUCP010000127.1:0-3510 GCA_049677625.1 Occallatibacter sp.
GTGCATTCCAGGTCTACGACCTGGAATGCACGGCCCTCAATGTAACTCCAACCCTAGAACGAAAACTTCAGCGCTCCCTGCATCACGCGCGGCGGCTCTGACCCTGTTCCCGAAATCTGGCCAAAGTTGCCCCAGGTAAGCGTGGTGCCGGGCGTGCCGAATGACGGATGGTTGAACACGTTGAAGAACTCCCAGCGGAACTGCACGCCATACCGCTCGGCGATCTGCCAGTTCTTGTCGATGCCCGCGTCGCCATAGGTTGTATGCGGCCCGCGCATGATGTTCTTCCCGCTGTCTCCAAATGTTCCTGGAGCGTTGGGCGTGAATGCGCCGGTGTTGAAGTACTCATTCAGCCAGTGCGACCGCGATCCCTGATGCACGTTGAGCGCCTGGCCTGACACGCGGTCGCCGCGATCCTCGCCCTGATCCGCAAACGAGTTGTTGCTGCCGTTGGCGCCGCCGCCGATCGTCAGCCCCGACCCGCTGAACCAGTTGTAGATCCCGCTCACCTCCCAGCCGCCCAGCGCCTCGCGTACCAGCAGATTGCTCCCCTTCAGCGCGGGAGCCGTGTAAACAAAATTGC
Source organism: Occallatibacter sp. (assembly GCA_049677625.1). Taxonomy (GTDB): domain Bacteria; phylum Acidobacteriota; class Terriglobia; order Terriglobales; family Acidobacteriaceae; genus Telmatobacter. The sequence continues at coordinate 584 of JBAUCP010000127.1, forward strand.
TTACCCACAAAATCGGGTAGTTCTGCGACGAGACCCCGCGGCTCCATCCCAGGTTGTAGGGATCGCCGACTGCGTTGTTGCCGAAGCTGATATTCGACGAAGAGGTATCGTCGATGGCCTTCGACCAGGTCAGATTCGACTGGAACTGCAGCCCATGCGAAAACTTCCGCTCGATGGTGGTCTGCAGGCTGTTGTAGCTGGCGGTGCCGGGGCTGAGCGTGTCCAGGATAAAGCCTCCATAGGTAGGCGCCAGCGCGCGGTTGCCGTTGTTCTCGTTGCCGGCCCCGTAATAAACGCCCGGATTCTCGTCAACGATGGTCGACTGGTGATAGGTCTCGGTGCCCACATACGCAATCCGGAAGACCATGTTCGAGGCGATTGCCTGCTCGACTGAAATGTTCCACGCCTGCGTCACGCCCAGCTTGAAGTCAGGTGAGATGGTGGCCGGAACCTCGAGGCCGGAGGAGAACGTCGCACTCGCGGACGGCTTATACGTCGCCGAGGCAAAGGGCGGGAAGGGGCTCTTGCCGCCCGTGCCCGTAAACGTGGACCACGGGTTGGCAAAGTCGAGCGGGGTTGAGCTCGTGCCCTGCGGCGTGAACGTCGGCGCGAACGGAGCGTTATCCACCGTGTGGTTATACGTGGAGTAGATCATTGGCTGCGTGAACAGCCCGAAGCCCGCGTGGAAGGAGGTTTTTGGCAGGCTCTTGGGCTGCCATGCGATGCCCAGGCGCGGCTCCCAGTAGCCGTAAGTGGTCTTCATCAGGCCACTGCCGATGCCCGTGTCGCCGGGAAAGACAAGCCCCTTCGGCGCGTTGGGATACACCGTGCTCTCCTGCCCCGGCACCCACGCTGCCGCTCTGCCCGCGGTGATCTGCGGCGGCAGGTTCGGATCCCAGCGCAGGCCGAGAGTCAGGCTGATGTTCGGCCGCAGCCGGAACAGGTCCTGACCGAAGAATCCCGGCTGCCAACCCGACACCGGAGCCACTTCGCCCGCGCCCTGCGTGAACTTGTAGAGGTCGCCCGAAAGGTAGTCGGCCAGCCCGTTTCCTGTATAGCTTCCGTTGAAGTCCAGCTCCGGTTCCGTTGGATACTGCGTGAACTCCTCGGCAAACTGGTGCTGCAGATTCACGCCCGCCTGCAGCGTGTGCCGGCCCAGCGTCTTGGTGAAGTTGTCGTAGAGGCCATAGGTTGTGCGCTCCTCCTGCGACGGCTCGTACCATCCGCTCTCAAAACCGCCCGAGTCCACTTCAAAGCCTTCCAGGAAACAGGTGCCCGGCAGCTCGGTCACGTTGATGTAGCTCGACCAGCAGAACGGCTTGTTGTTGGCCGTGAGCGCAGCCGAGCCGTTATGCGCGGCCATCTGCGTCCAGAAGACCGACGCGACGTTGACCATGGTGGGGCTGATGGTCCACGTGTGGTTCAGCGTCTCGTTGAAGTACTGCATCTTCTCGGCGAAGGTGTATTGCCAACTGCTCAGCGGCAGCATCGAGAGCACGTTGCCCGGCGTATCGCCCGAAGGCTGCACAAGGTTATTTACGAAGCTGATCAGAGAGACCCGCTGCGAGTTGGAGATGTCGTAGTCCAGCCTGCCGGTGCCTTCGTCGTAATTGTTGATGATCGCCGCGCTCGTGTACTCCACGCAGCCTGCCGCAATCTCGCTGGGCGAGCACCCGGTGGTGCTTACTCCGCTCTTGCCCACCTGCGGAAGGGCGTCTTTCACGATCTGGACAGAGATCGGGTTGAAGCTGTATTCCTTCGCCGTATCCAGTTGGTTGGGTTTGCCGCCGATGGTGGTGAATGGGCAGGTTGCCGATTCTCCGCCGGCGCAGAGGGTTGTGGACAAGCCGCTGAAATCGCCACCCAGCATTGCTGCAGTCGGCGCATAAGTCTGGTTCTCGCTCGATGCCGCAGCCGCCCGCGTGCCCTGGTAGTTGCCGAAGACAAAGAGCTTGTTCTTGAAGATCGGCCCGCCCGCATACGCGCCAAACTGGTTCTGGTGCAGCGGATTGATCTGGTGCGTGAACCAGTCCTTGGCGTCAAAGTCGTTGTCGCGCAAGAACTCGAATACGCCGCCATGAATGTCGTTGGTGCCCGATCTCACCTGGATGCTCACCACCGCGCCCGGCGCAAAGCCGTACACAGCGCTGAAGTTGTTGGTGATGACGGTGAACTCCTGCGTCGCGTCTGCGTTGGGGAACGGAGCGGCGCGGCCCAGGTAAGTGTCCATGTTGGGTGCGCCGTCGAGGATGTAATAGGTGCTTCCCTGCCGTCCGCCGCTGGCGTCCGCATCCGTCTCGTTGGGGAACGAAAAACCCGACTGCGTGTAGCTGTTGCCCATGCTGGCGTTGATGACGCCCGGGGCCAGCGCGACCAGCGTGGAAGGATCGCGGCCATTCAACGGCAACTGCGTCACCGAGTCCTGATTGACCGTCATGCCCAGCTCAGGCGTGGTGGTGTTGATCAGTTCCGCATCGGCGGTCACGCTCACCGTTGCTCCGGTTGCTCCCAGCTTCAACTCAACGTCCTGCGTGGCGTGCTGGTTGGCGTGGATCACGATGCCGCTCTGCACATACTTGGCGAATCCGGGGGCCGCGATCATCAGCGAGTAGTCCCCGGGCTCTACCGGCTCGATCAGGTAGACTCCGGTGCTGCCGGTTTTCTCATTCTGTGAATAGTTGGTGCCCACATTCGTCAGGATGACGGTCGCTCCCGGAACCACCGCACCCGTAGAATCTGAAACTTCGCCCGTCAGGCTCCCGCTTGTGCCTTGCGCCATCACCGGCACGCTCGGGCAGACAAGCAGCGTGGCCGCGGCCAGCGTCAAAGTCCACAAAAATTTTGCGCCATTCAATCGCATACTACCTCCTGAAATGAATCCCTTACCTCTGAATCCCTTGTCTCTGCATCCGTTAACTCGCGAAATC
>JBAUCP010000128.1:0-6489 GCA_049677625.1 Occallatibacter sp.
AACAACCTTGAGCAATGCTGAGCAAGGCAGGATTCTAGCTGTTAACCGAAGGGTTGTAGGTTCGAGTCCTACCTGAGGAGCCAATATATCAAGCACTTACAGCCACCTTACTAATCGACTTCGCCGAACGTCGCCGAATTCCATTCAGACCTTTCTGATTTCTCCCTTTTAAGCCCAAAGTTTCCTCCGGCATTCTCCAATCGCCGAGCACCGCTGACGTGCGCGAGTTCACGGCGGCGATGACGCTTTGTTCGATTGTCTGAAGGTAAACGTCGCCCGTCGTCTTGATGCTCGCGTGTCGCAACATGCCCTGCGTGTCCTTCAGCGTTCCGTGCTGCTGCATGTCCGTTCCCAGCGTCCGCCGCATCACCTGGAAGGTGACGAGCTGGTCCGGGATTCCCAGCTTTTGGGCCACAGGACGAATGCGCCACTTTAGGAAATTCTTCTCCCATCGTGGCACCGCCTGTCCCTTTCGTTCTCCACGTCGGAACGTGGGGAACATTAGGGCCTCCGGCGAGGAGTTTTTCGAGAGCTTCCGCCAGGCTTCGATAACCGGCCGCACTTGTTCCGGAACCGGGATCGGCGCCTTGCTCTGCTTGGTTTTCAGCCGCCCACTATAGAACTGCCCCTCGTAGGCTGTCCCGTGGGGCAAAAGGGCTTCGCCCGTCCAGGACTTCCATTGCAACCCCATGACCTCGCTCGCGCGAGGATCGCAGAAGTTAATGACAGGCTCTAAGTTCCAATTCCCGCTTGCTTTTGCTTGCTCCAAACAGGGTAGGGTATACCGGCAATCCGATTAATTGCGAAAGCTTGCATCGTAAGCAGGATCACGGCAACCTCGATAATGACAAGCTCCTTGGGTTGAGAGATGATGCCGAGCGAAACAATGAGAGTCGTCGCCCCCGCAGGCGGATGACTTATCCGCAACAGCGCCATGAGCGCGCCGGTAGCCGAGAGCGAGAGAGCCGCGGCCAGCAACCTTGGGGCATGGACACCGGGGTTGATGCCAAAAGGCGGGCTCGAGGCTACCGCAAGCGCAAAGGCGGCATAGCCACAGATGAGTCCAATCGCGTGCCCCAGGATGGCATTGCGCGGGCTGGAGACTTCAGCCAGTGGGGAAAAGAAAAAGAGATACGCGGTGGGGCCAAGGGATGGAAAGACAAATGGGCTTCCAGTAAGAAGAGCGAGCAAGCCGAGCAGCCCAATGGTGATGAAGCCGTTTACGCAGACATAGACTGCCCACACCAGACGTGGAGGGAAGTGCTGCAAGAGCCATTCCATACGCATGTGCGTGAGCAGGACCCCGACATGCTCGAATCCGTTGTGCTCCGCATGGGCATCGTGATGTTCATTTCGTAATGTCATCAGATATTGGGGAGCAGGTCGAAGTATTCATCGTCTTCGTTCTTGCCGCCCTCTCCGAGGCCGACGGTCTTTTCCGACTCGATGAATTCAATTCTCTCAATCCACTTGACCATCTTGTAACCGAGCTGGTTCTCAACGCGCAGCCGCAGCGGGGCGCCATAGACCTCGGTGAGGGGCTTCCCATTCATCTCGGAAGCAAGCAGGCATTGGGCCTTGAGTACATTTTCAAGACTCTGCGTATCGTAGTACGCGCCGCCGTAGAGCGAGCCGCCAAAGGAGAAGAACGCTACCACTTTGGCGTTGGGCTTTGGCCGCACGAGTTCAACCAGAGATCTCATGGGAAGCCCGCCCCATTTGGCAATGCCGGTCCAGCCCTGAATGCAGTGGTGCATGGTGATCTCCTCGGCTTTGGCCACGCGCTCGATGTCCGCGAGAGAGAGCTCGACCGGGTTGTCCACGAGGCCGCTCACCTTCAGCTTGTAGTCAAGGAATCCATTCCTGGCCATCCGCTTCCAATCGTCGCGTTCAGGCATTTTGCCATTGGGCCAAAAATGCGGAGAGATATCCGCCTCGGTGTAGTGCTCGCTCGGAGAGAGGCGGTTGAGGGTGGTCAGCATCAATGGGTAGGTGATGAACTTCTGCACATGCTGCAGAACGCGCGGGTAGATCCACGAGATGTAATGCGCCGCGACCCACGAGAGCGCGACAACGCCAATGCCAACGAAGCCGAAGATCATTCCACGGTGGTTCAGATCGTCTGTGCCCATCACAATGTGGTTCATGTTGCGAACGAAGCCGGTCATTACGATCAACGTCACATGCACGATTATGAAAGCAAGGAAGCTGAGCATGGTGAGAAAGTGAATGGAGCGCGCCGATTGCCTGCCGCCAAACAGCTTTGCGTACCAGTGAAAGCGATTGACCGCTGCCGGCGACATGGCGATGCCGGTGAGGATTGCCGTCGGGCCGAAAACAAAGACGACGGAGAAATAGGCGATCTGCTGCAGCGCGTTGTAGCCGTAAAATCCATTGAACTCAACCGGCAGGTGGAATGTTGCATAGTGTTCCCATGTGTTCCAGGCCTGCAGCAGCACCAACGGCGATTGAGGTACGAGCCGCCGCCACTGCTCGGTATCGAAGAGCATGATGACAAAGAAGAAGCCCGTGATAATGAAGCCGTAGACGTTGAGAAAGTGCCAACATCGGGCCAGGCCAATGGTGTGCCGGTAGCCGGGTGTGGCAACGAGTGGCGAAACATAGCGCGCATCGTCCTTCGCGGTCCAAAGGCGATCCGTCGGAACCGTTATCGGCGTCAGCCGAATCCATTCGCTGCCTGGTGTGCAGTGATTGTTGAAGTAGAGACGAGGATGATCGGCAAGAATCGACATGCCGCTTCGGATCAGCATCGTGACAAAAAGGAAGTTGAAAAAGTGACAGTAGCGCACCCACACAGGAAAGCCATGCGGACCGGCGAAATTGTTGGGAAAGATCTGAGGGACAGGTGGAATATGAGGGAGCCCGACAAGAAGAAACTCGATCCAGGCAGCAAGCACAGGAATCGCCACCAGCATCGCTGCAGTAATGAGGATCGAGGGCCGTATCCAAATACGAAAGCGGCGATCGGGTGGATAATGAACGGCAGCATGTGCCGCATCGAACGAAATCATTGCATATCTCCGGGAAGACTTTCATTTCCTGCGGCCCGGCAGTGCAGGACCGTTCCGCCGCGCACCGCAAGATCATGAGCCGTACCCCCGGTGCGGCAAGGACTGTAGCTTTTCGCTACTGGGCCATGAAATCGTGAGGAGGAACGCAGAGTCTGCGCGCGCTTCAACGTCATGCTTGATGCCGGGTGCGAGCGTCAGTATCTGCCCCGCATGCAGATCCTGCGCCTGTGCCTCCACGTGGATGCGCAGCGCACCTTCCAAGACATGGATGGAGATGCTCCCGTCAGCGTGGTGCTCCTTGATTCTTGCCCCAGTTTCCATGGTGATAAGAACCAGCCGCAGATCGTCGGCCTTGAAAAGAAGTTTGGAGTGCAAGCCCGACGGCCAGGGTTTATGCTCCCTGGAACCTGCGAGTTCGCTGGCTAAGTCAAGAGATGAAACTCCGGGCAGAGTAGTGCTCCTGGAATTATTAGCGGTCATGCGTATCGCTCCTCGGTCAATCGCCAAGCCATTCATCTTCCGGCTCAGTCTAACCAACACCCTGTTCTCGTCAAATGAAGTTCGGTTTCTGGCTAGAGCATCCCTCGCCAATAATCGGCCGCACGCGCCGGGGAGCCTATTAGCGATGCGATCGGTTGACTCAACCGGCGTGTTTCTCATCCATCGGATTGTTCGCGTAGTGCAGCAACACCGCCACAGCACACGAAGTCAACCTCGTCGCTGCCGAGTCTGCTCGGCTGGTCAGAATCACCGGCACCCTCGTTCCTAGTACGATTCCGGCCAACTGCGCACCTCCCAGATACTCCAGTTGCTTGGCCAGCATATTGCCGGACTCGAGATCGGGTACCACCAGAATGTCCGCCTGCCCGGTTACTCGTGAGACCAGTCCCTTAATCTGCGCAGCCTTTGCGCTCACCGCAGTATCAAAGGCCAGTGGTCCATCCAGCACGCCGCCGGTAATCTGACCGCGATCGGCCATCTTGCACAACGCTGCCGCGTCCAGAGTTGACTTGATCTTGGGATTTACCGTTTCTATGGCGGACAGCAGCGCGACTTTAGGCTCGGAAATTCCTAGCGCATGGGCCAAGTCAATCGCATTTTGCACGATGTGAATCTTATCCTCAAGATCGGGCTCGATGTTGATCGCCGCATCGGTAATCAACAGTGTCCGCGCATACGCCGGCGTGTCCATCACAAACACATGCGATATCCTTCGCGACGTGCGCAAGCCTGTGTCACGAGCCATGGCCGCACGCATCAGCTCATCCGTGTGCAGACTGCCTTTCATCATTGCTTGCGCCCGCTCCTCCCTACACATGGCCACACTGATTTGCGCAGCCCTTTCTTCCGTTGCTGCATCCACAACCGGATAGCTGGAAATGTCCACGGCAATCTTCTTCGCGAGCGCCCGCAACCGATCCTCTGGGCCCACTAACGTAGGATTGATAATTCCAGCAACTGCCGCTTCCACTGCGCCGCTGAGCGCAACATCGGAAAGGGGCCAACACACGGAAGTGGTGATCGGCGGAAGATCCTTGCATCGCTTCAGAAACTGGTCAAAAACGTGAAAATCCGCCGGATGGTCTACCAAAGGGTCAGCAGCAACCGATTCCATTAACATCGCAAGATCGCTCATCGAAAGATCTCCTTGCAGGATTCGCCTGCCTCAACATCATTCTCGCCTAGCTCTTAACGATCGAGACAGGGCGTGCGGCGCATCGAAGGCAGACAGTGCGCACCCGGAACTTCCCAGCCACGTAAGCATCTAGAAATGTTCTCGGTATTTATTGCATTCCGATTTCCGCAAGTTGCTTTGGATTCGGCTCATCGATCGCCACCAGGTTATGACACATGGCGCAATCGTTCGTGATGCTCTTACCATCCTTTGCGTTATGACTGCCGTCATGGCAGCGGAAGCAGCCTGGATAGTCGTTGTGTCCGAGGTTATCGGGATGAGTTCCCCAGCCGACCTTCATGTACGGAAAGACATTTCGGCTGTATATGGCGGCCAGCGCCTTTGCTCCTTGATCGATCTGTGTGCGCTGCCCATTCCAGATAGCTGGGTATTGTGAACGATAGAACTCTTCAAATCCCGAAGTGATCTTTGCAGTCGCTTCTTCCTGCGAGGCGTAACTGGACTTGATGAGCGCAAGACCTTGCTTGTGAGCAAACGGAAGCGATGTGTTCGGAGTGCCTGCAGCCATATCTTTATCAAGCGCCTCTTCCGGCGTTTCAAACGAGTGTGCCGCACGGTTATGGCAGTCGATGCAGTCCATAGTGTGCCTTTGACCAGTTCCGGTTCCTTTTGCATCTGTCGATGTAAACTCGGTCACGGAACCGTCGTCATTCTTCTTGCCAACCCACGAAATCGTCTGGTTGCCGGAATCCGTCGAGATGTATTCAATATGACCCATATGGGCGCCGTGGATCCCGCTCAGTTTGCCAAACTGATCCCGGCCGCCAACGTGCAGCAATACCAGTGAACGTGCGATAGAATTCTTTTCGTCATCGCCGTAAGCGGATTTCACCACCAGCTTGTCTCCCGCAAGTCTTTCCGGATTGTGGCAGTTGAGGCAGGTGTCCCGCGCTGGAGGAACCCTGCCTTCGGCCATGATCGGCCGGGGATAGTCGTGCAAGATCACCATAAATAGTTGTTTGGTGCCGTTCACCTTTGCATGAATGTATCCAGGTACGCCAGGGGCGACATGGCATTCGGTGCAGGCAACGCTGGCGTGCGTTGACACATGATAGGCGCTCCACTCCGGAGCCATGACATGACAGGACTGACCACAAAAGTTGGGAGTGTCCATGTAGGCAACTCCGCGATAACTCGCGGTGCCCACAATGATGAAATTGATAAATGTCGCAACGATCACGAAATCGATTCCGCGACGGAAGACCGGATCTGCCAAATCAATTTTGGGATAAGCGGCAGGCAACTGATCCACAGTCTTCAAATGGCGATGCCGAAGCCAGATTCCCACGGGAATGAGAACAAGCCCAAGAATAAATACAGCGGGCAAACACAGGTCGAAGATAATACCCAGGTAAGGATTGTTCGAGCCGCCGTGGCCCAAGACAGCCACCACCCAGAAACCGATCAGGGTCAGAGCGGCGGCACTGGTGAGTGCCCCACCGATCAGGCTTATCGGGTTGTTCCCGAAAAACAGGATTGGCCGCAGCCAGTTCTTGTCTAATCTGCTGAACAGACTCATGTCCGCCTTCGACAACTACTTCTTCTGCAAGGTGTGGATATAGGCGATCACTGCCTTGATGTCTCCGTCGGAGAGCTTGCCGGCATAAGCGGGCATCTTGCCCTTGCCGTTCTTCGTGGCCGCGATTAGATCGGCGTCGGACATAGCGAGAATCTCTGGGCTGTTAAATGGAATGGCTTTCATCGCCTTGCCTGCGGGAGTAGCGCCGAGACCATCCGCTCCGTGGCACATCTGGCATTTCG
>JBAUCP010000129.1:0-7477 GCA_049677625.1 Occallatibacter sp.
CGGCAATCACCCTGCATTTACCCCGCAGCCAGACCCGCCGCCGTCTTCAGCGCACCCAGCGCAGAACAACCCCCGAAGCATCGGACACCCCCAAAAGTAATTTAGTCACAGCCTCTCAGGATGACAAGGTGTTCGTGATGCGAACTTTGGGGACCTAGGGTAGGTTGCCAGAAAAATCATCCACTCTTTCCGACGCCGGATGGCATTCTCAAGCTTCCCGCATTCCCTCGCGGGCCAAAGCCCGCACCCTTCCAACTGGCCTGCTACCCGCCCGCGGGAAAGTTAATAACAGGCTCTATACTTGAAATTCATAATCGTGTGAAAAAATCCGGCGCGCCGATTGCGCCCGCGCCGGGATGGGAAACGGGGAATGACCGCAAAAGTAACTGTGAACGATGTGGGGCGCGTGGCCGAGCTGGCGCACCTGGAGTTGACGCCGGATGAGTCGGCACACATGCTGACGGATCTGAACGCGATCCTCGACTATGTGGCCGAGCTGAACGAGCTCGACACGGCCGGGGTTACGCCGCTGGCGCAGGTGAGCGAGCTGGGCAACTTTGTGAGCGAGCCGCGGCCGGACCAGGTTGCGCCCTCGCTGGACCGCGCGGCGGTGATGCCGCAGGCGCCGGAATCGGACAAGGTGTTCTTCAAGGTGCCGAAGGTGATTGAGCGATAGAGATCAGGGATCAGGGGTCAGACGAGGGATGCAAGTGGTGAGCGTGGCGAATACTGTCGAAAGCTTTGTTGAGAAACCGAAGACGCTGGCTGCTCTGCGCGATGAGATCGTGGCGGGCCGCACCAAGGCGGCGGAGCTGGCGGCAGGCTACTATGAGCGGATCGAGAAGATCAATCCGCGGCTGAACGTCTACCTGAGCCTGACCAAGGAGCGTGCGCTGGAGCAGGCTGCGCGCGTGGATGCGCTTGCGGCGAAGGGCGATCCGCTGCCTGCGCTGGCTGGCATTCCGGTGGGCATCAAGGACGTGCTGGTGATGAAGGGCGCGCCGGCTACGGCGGGTTCGAAGATTCTCAAGGGCTACAGGCCGCCTTACGATGCGACGGTGGTTACCAAGCTCGAGGCCGCGGGAGCCGTGCTGCTGGGCAAGCTGAACTGCGACGAGTTTGCCATGGGCTCCTCGAATGAGAACTCGGCTTACGGGCCGGTGCGCAATCCAGTCGATCCGGAGCGGGTGCCGGGCGGTTCGAGCGGCGGCTCGGCGGCGGCGGTTGCGGCCAACATGGCTGTGGCTACGCTGGGAACCGATACCGGCGGGTCGATCCGGCAGCCGGCCAGCTTTTGCGGCGTGGTGGGCGTGTTGCCCACCTATGGGCGCGTCTCGCGCTACGGGCTGATTGCGTTTGCCTCTTCGCTTGACCGCGTGGGTCCGTTTGCTGGCAACGTGCGCGATGCGGCTACGCTGCTGGGCGTGATTGCGGGACAGGATGCGCGCGACGCGACCAGCTCACCCGCTCCGGTGGAGGACTACGCGGCGGAGAGCGACAAGCCGGTGGATGGTCTGTGCATCGGCGTGCCCGACGAGTATTTTGCCGAGGGGCTCGACGCCGAGGTGCGCGCGGCCATCGAGAAGGGGATTGATGCGCTGAGGGCCGTGGGATGCACCATCAAGCGGGTCTCGCTGCCGCATACGAAGTACGCGATTCCTACCTACTATCTGGTGGCGACGGCCGAGGCCAGCGCGAATCTCGCCCGCTTTGATGGCGTGCGCTACGGCTACCGCTCGCCGGCGTCGGATACGCTCTCCGATATGTACTCGCACTCGCGCGATGAGGGGTTTGGCGCGGAGGTGAAGCGCCGCATCCTGCTGGGCACGTATGCACTTTCAGCCGGCTATTACGATGCGTATTATCTGAAGGCGCAGCAGGTGCGGCGGCTGCTGGCCGAAGAGTTCCTGCGCGCCTTTGCCGATGTGGATGCGATTGTCACGCCTACTTCGCCCGTGCCGGCGTTCAAGCTGGGCGAGAAGAGCGGCGATCCGCTGGCCATGTATCTGGCCGATATCTACACGGTGACGGCGAGCCTGGCGGGCATCTGCGGCGTGACCGTGCCGTGCGGCGCCACGCAGGCGGGTCTGCCGGTGGGCATGCAGGTGCTGGGCGCGCACTTCAAGGAAGCTACGGTGTTCCGCGTGGCGCGGGCGGTTGAGGCGGCGGGCTTTTAGTACCGTAACCGCGTAGTTTTGTGGTTTCCCAGGTCTCAAAAACGAGACCTGGGGCACCCCGATTCATGGGCTCGATTACAAAATCACCGAGTCAGGCACCAGGAGAAGTCTGTGATGCATGCGCGGCGGCAACTCGGAGTTTTCGCGGCGATCGTCACGATGGCCGCATCCGGCGCTTTAGCGGCTTCCGCGGCTCCACGCAAGGGCCATGCGGTCGTCCTCGGCGCGGTCAAGAGCGTTCACTACTCCAAAGAGGGCGACCCGGCCGGTGGGGCTGCCGGCGAAGATACGCTCAAAATCCGCGCGCTGCTGGTGGATGGCTTGCTCAAGGAATGGACTACCGGCGACGCGCACGACGTGACCGACCGCAGCTTTGTGGTTCGGCGCGCGATACGGCTCAATGACAGCCTGCCCGGCGACAAGCCCGTCGCGGCGGGGCAGTGGGTGTGGCAGCGCGGGCCGTGGCTGATGGTGGATCGCGTGACCGGGCGCGTAATCGCGCTCAAGCTGCCCGACTACGACCCCGGCGTGAGCCAGGTGGTGTGGTTCCGCGACTACGGCGCCTATTGCGGCGTGACTGCCAGCGGCAAGAGTCTCTACGCGGTGGTGGCGCAGATTGCGGCGCGCAAGCCTGTCCTCTCGAAAAAGCTCTCGGCGTGGGATGAGGAGCAGCATCCCGACCCGGCCTGCGCGGCCGCGGAGTGGCAGCGCGAGCCGATGCGCGTGACCTTTCATCCCACGGGGATGGACGCGGCCAGCTACGACATTGTGCCCGGCTCGGCGGTGCTGGTGGAAGATACCGAGGACGACGCGGAGACGCCGGAGGCCGCGCCGGCGGCACAGCCGAAGTAGCGAGCCGGCAGGTCAGCGAGTCAGCAAGTCAGCGAGTCAGCAAGTCGGCGGGCCGGTGCGTGCTGACTGGGCTGCGCACATCCCGAACTGCAGTATTGGTAACCCGACGCCCCCAATCTTCTACAGGGGCAAATGGCTGCGGACGCGCCGCGCGGGCGTTGCCGCGCTGACGCAAATCTTCCTTTACGAAGTTCCACAGAACCCAGAGTAAAAATGCCACGGCAAGAATGGGTGGAATAAGCCAGATCGCATCGGGGTGTTGAATGTCCATACGAGTCGACTCCGTTGAGAGCTTCACGGCTTGCACCTGCAGGTCACTGCTTGCGCGAGTGAGACTGCAGGCTGGCCAGGCCGGAAGGCCCTCCATATTTAGGAGAAATCCGGGGCGATAAGGATGGAGTAGACGATCCGTAAAGGCTTTATAAGGCTCCTGCGCAGAGGATTGCGGCCGGAAAACAGGGCTGGAAAGCGGCCAATACGCAGCGCAGAAGAGCGCGAAAGCCGCGGTTCAAACCTTGACACGCAACCGGGCGCGCGTATCTTATCTTTACTAGGCAATCTTTTGGGTATCCGGACGAGGAAAGCACCATTTTCGGATGGGTCTGCTCGACCGAACCGGAGACCGGAAAGAGAGCTGTGTCGAACAGGAAGCAGACGGCAGTAGGGCCTTCAGGGTTGGGCGCGGGCATCTTGATCCCGCCGCGCGGCCATCGGGTCCTCCTTCCAGAGTTTGGACCGAGCATCAGACCGAGCGTCAGGCCGAGCATCGGGGGGATGCCCAGGACCGTTCCCGGAGACAAATTTTCCTGAAAGATCAGGCTCACGCCATGATGGGTGCGCTTGTGCTCCGGATGGCGCTTGAAACGGCTGTTCCGGACAAGTAAAGGATGAGAGTGGCAACGAGTTTCGCATTCCTGGCGGCAGGGCCCGCCCCGGCAGGCGGAGGCCTTACGATGATCCTCCCCCTGCTGCTGATGATTCCGCTGTTCTATCTGTTCCTGATGCGTCCACAGCAGAAAAAGCAGAAGCAGTGGCAGGAGATGCTGGCCAGCATCAAGGCCGGCGATCGCGTGACAACCGCAGGCGGCATCCGCGGCATCATTCTTTCCATAAAGGATGATGCGATTGTGATTCGCGTGGCGCCGGACAACGTGAAGATTGAGGTGGCCAAGACTGCCATTGCCTCAGTCACCACGCAGGAAGCCAACTCCGGTTCCTAACTGCTTTTTGACAGGCATTCGATCTAATAGACTCGAGAAACGGAACCATGAAGAAGAATCTGAAGAGCAGGGTTGTACTTATCATTGCGGTCCTGCTGATTTTTACCTACGGCATCTTCGGGATACCGTCGGGAGTTGCCGGCAAGGACATTGCGGCCGCGCTTACCAAGCGGATTCACCTCGGGCTCGACCTGCAGGGCGGCGTGCACCTGATCCTGCAGGTGGTGGTCGCTGAAGCGGTGAGCGACGAGACAGACAGCATGGTGTCACGGCTGCAGCAGGAGCTGAAGACGGCAAAACTGACCTACTCACAGGTCTACAAGCCGGATCCACTCAAGCCTGACGGTTCCGGCAAGCCGGAACTGGTGAAGGTTGAAGGCGTGACGCCCGCCGGCGCGAGCGCCGTCCGCTCGCTGCTGGATGAGAAGTATTCCAACGAGTACGACGTGGACAGCACGGACAACGACACGGCCTTCACGCTGACCATGAAGCCGCAGGACGAGAAGGCGCTTGAAGAGAAGACAGTCGATCAGGCGATTGAGACCATCCGAGACCGCGTGGACTCGCTGGGCGTGAGCGAGCCGATCATCGCTCCCTACAGCCTGGGCGCCAACCAGATCCTGGTGGAGCTGCCGGGCGTGAGCGATCTGGACCGGGTAAAGGACATCATTCGGTCCACGGCCAGGCTGGAGATTCACGCCGTGGTGGGTGGGCCCTACCAGGATGAGCCGGCTGCTCTAGCGGCCAACAGCGGCGCCATTCCTCCGGATCAGGAGATAGTCCACGGCTCGGGCACGATGGTGGCCGGTTCGGACGCGGACAGCGTATTCGTCGTGGACCGCGCGCCGGTGGTCTCGGGCAGCGACTTCCGTTCCGCCGATCCGGGCACCAACCAGAATACCGGGCAGAAGATCGTGCAGTTCACGCTGACCGATGAGGCGGGCAACCGTTTCTGGGACTACACCAGCGCCAACGTGGGCAAGAGCATGGCGGTGGTGATGGGCGGCCGGGTGCGCGAGGTGGCCAGCATCAAGGAGCCGATCCGCGACACAGGCGAGATTGAAGGCTCGTTCAGCCAGGACGAAGTAGAGATGCTCTCCAAGCTGCTGCGCACCGGCGCGCTGCCTGCTTCGCTCAACTTCCTTGAAGACCGCACGGTGGGCGCGTCGCTGGGCGCCGACTCGATCCGGGAGGGCGTGACCGCAGCCGTCGTCGGCGTGCTGGTGGTAATGGCCTTTATGCTCATCTATTACAAGGGATCGGGCATCAACGCCGATCTGGCGCTGTTTTTGAACCTGGTGATCCTGCTTGGCTTTATGGGCTTCTCCGGCGCCACGCTCACGCTGCCCGGCATTGCCGGAGTCATCCTCACCATTGGTATGGGCGTGGACTCGAACGTGCTGATCTTCGAGCGCATCCGCGAAGAGATTCGCGCCGGCAAGGCCGCCTCGGCGGCAGTGGACCAGGGCTTTGCGCACGCGTGGGTCACGATCGTGGACACGCACGTGACCACCATTGTTTCGGCTGCCATCCTGTTCCTGTTCGGAACCGGGCCGGTGAAGGGATTTGCGGTTACGCTGACCTTCGGTCTGGCGGCCAACCTGTTTACTGCGGTCTATGTTTCAAGGGTCATCTTCGAGGCCCATTTGAACAAGTTGAAGACCGGAGAGATGGTCTCGATTTAAGAAGCAGCTATTAGCCACTAGCTTCTAGCTGCTAGCTACGTCGCCGGTAAGCCGGGGAGCGTGGCTTCGGCAAAGTTTGGCTAGAGGCTAGAAGCTAAGAGCTAGAAGCTCGGAGAAGAAAAACAAGTGGAACTGTTTCATGGCGTGAATGTGGACTGGCTGGGGAAGAAGTGGTACTTCCTCGCCTTTTCAATGATTTTCAGCATTGCCGGCATAGCCGCGATGGGTTGGCACTGGGCGCATGGCGGCTCCCCGGTTCCGCTTGGCGTCGATTTCCGCGGCGGCACCGAGGTGCAGGTGCAGTTTCAGAACCGCCCTGACATCGAAGCCATCCGCACGGCGACCGATGCGGCGGGTCTCAAGGGCGCACGCATCCAGAATTACAATGAGTCCGCTCTAAACGAGGTGCTGATCAGCCTCCCGGAGCAGACCAACGAAAGCTCGCTGGACGTGGGCCGCGAGGAGATCGTGAACGCGCTGCGCACGCACTACAACAATCCCTTCGACGATGCAGGCGTCAAGGTGGACGTGGTGGGTCCGACGGTCGGCAAGCAACTCGAGCGGCAGGCGGGCCTGGCCACGCTTTACTCCATGCTCGGCATGCTGATCTATTTGTGGTTCCGCTTCCAGCTTATCTATGGCGTGGCCGCGGTGGTGGCCTGTTTCCACGACACGCTGATTACGGTGGGCGCGTTCGCGCTGACCGGCCAGGAGATCAGCCTGACGGTGATCGCGGCGATTCTGACGCTGGTGGGCTACTCGATGAACGACACGATCGTGGTCTTCGACCGCATCCGCGAGAATCTGCGCCTGAGCCGCCGCGAGCCGCTGCACGATCTGGTGAACCGCAGCATCAACCAGACATTAAGCAGAACGGTGCTCACCTCGGGGCTGACCTTCCTGACTGTTCTCTCTCTGTACATCTTTGGAGGCGAGGTTCTTAAAGGCTTTTCATTTGCGCTGGTCGTGGGTATTCTTATCGGTACATACTCCTCGATCGCAGTAGCAGCACCCATGCTGGTTGCCTGGCAGGAGTGGCGCGCGGAAAAAGGCAGGACAGTTTCACTGCCGGCTGCCCGCCGCTCCAGAGCGTAAGCATCAAACCATTCCGTTGGACATTTGACAGAGGCGTCCAACGGACTTAAGGTAACGTTTTCTCGATTCGTGGGGCCGTTTGGAAATTGGATGTTGGGCGCAAGAAAAAAACAGCTTTGAGTATAGAGGCGCCGGCGTTTTGCACCGTTTTTGCAGCAGTTTTTGCACTGGATGCGTGGTTCTGATAAGGTTGACACGCTTCTATGGGACGATTTTCATGTACGGGAACAATTGCCGTTCTCGCGGTGTCTAAGTAGAGGTAACCAACACCCGAATTCGAGGCTGGCCATGTTTGAAGATTCCACGTTTGAATCCGGCGGAAAGATCAAGACCAAGAGCGGTCGTTGGATGATGTTCACGGGCATCGTGAACGGCTCCATTCTTCTTCTCCTGATCCTGATTCCGCTGATCTATCCAGAAGCGCTTCACAGGGAAGCAATGGCGACCC
>JBAUCP010000130.1:0-6079 GCA_049677625.1 Occallatibacter sp.
CGGCAATCACCCTGCATTTACCCCGCAGCCAGACCCGCCGCCGTCTTCAGCGCACCCAGCGCAGAACAACCCCCGAAGCATCGGACACCCCCAAAAGTAATTTAGTCACAGCCTCTCAGGATGACAACGCATTGATTGCCTATTTCGTGGCGGAGGCGGGAACCATGTTGGCCGGCTCGGGAATGACCGCGATCTCGAAGAGCTGCGGCCAGAGTTTGCCGGTTACGAAGAGCCGGTTGTGCGCGGGGTCATAGGCGATGCCGTTGAGAACGGCTTCCGGATCGGGGTGCTGATCGGCGGCAAGCAGGCCGGAGAGGTCGATCCAGCCGAGCACCTTGCCGGTGGCTGGTGAGATGCGCGCGATGCGGTCGGTGTGCCAGACGTTCGAGTAGATTTCGCCGTGCACATATTCGAGCTCATTGAGCTGGGTGACCGGCGAGCCGCCGTCTTTCACAACGATGCTGCGTACCACGCGAAAAGTCTGCGGATCGATGAAGCGCAGCGTGGCCGTGCCGTCGCTCAGGATGAGGTGCGCGCCGTCCTCGGTGAGGCCCCAGCCTTCGCCGTCGTAGTGGAAGGTGCGCAGCAGGCGGAAGCTGAAGCGGTCATAGACGAAGCCGGTGTGCGCGAGCCAGGTGAGCTGGACGAGCGTGCTGCCCCAGTTGGTGAGGCCTTCAGCGAAGTACTTGCTGGGGACGGGGATTTGCTGCTGCACGCTGCCGGTTTCGAGATCGACCATGCGCAGCGAGGAGCGGCCGTTCAGGCCGGTGCTCTCGTAGAGATGGCCGTCGAGATAGATCAGCCCCTGCGTGTATGCCTTGGGGTCGTGCGGGTAGGTGTGGACGATCTTGTATGTGTCTGCGGCGTAGGCGAGCGACGCGGTTGCAGCGAAGAGCGCGAGGACCGCGAGGAGTCGAGGAAATCGTGAAAGACGCATCGGCCGGATTCCAGTCTACGGCATCGCGCTAGCTTGTTCCCAGATAGATGAAGCGGGCGAGGAACAGCGCGGCCAGCAGGTAGAGCAGCCAGTCCTGGCGGCGGAACTTGCCTGCGGCGAGATGCAGCACTGCCCAGGCGATGATGCCGAAGCCGAGTCCGTTGGCGATGGAATAAGTGAACGGGATGAGCACCAGCGTGAGGAATGCGGGAACCGCGACCAGTGGATCGTGCCAGTCAATCTCAACGATGGCGGTGAGCATGAGCGAGCCCACCAGGATGAGCGCCGGCGCGGTGGCGGCGGCGGGCACAATGCCGATGAAGGGCGCTGCGCCAATGGCTCCCAGAAACAGGAGGCCGGTGACGATGGCGGTGACGCCGGACCGGCCGCCGGCCATAACCCCGGCCGTGGACTCCACGTAGCTGGTGACGGTGGAGGTGCCGACCATGGAGCCGAAGACGGTGGAAATGGCGTCGGCGAAGAGAATCCGGTTGAGGCGCGGGATGGAGTGGTCGGCGGCGATGAGGCCGGCGCGCTTGGTGACGGCGACCAGCGTGCCCAGGTTGTCAAAGAGATCGACGAAGAAGAAGACGAAGATGATTTCGAGCAGGCCCTTGTTGACGGCGCCGCGGATGTCGAGCTTGAGCGCGGTCTGGGTGAGGGCGTTGAATCCGACCTCGGAGTGCGTCCAGTGGACCAGGCCCATGGCCCAGGCGATGGCGGTGATGCTGAGCACGCCGATGAGGATGGAGCCGCGCACTTTTTTCACTTCGAGCGCGACCATGAGGATGAGGCCGAAGAGCGCGAGATAGGTGGTGGGGGCGCGGATGTTGCCCATGCCGACCAGTGTGTTGGGGTCGCGGACGACCAGGCCGGCGTGCTGAAAGCCGATGAAGGCGATGAACAGGCCGATGCCGCTGGCCACGGCGGCGTAAAGCTGGTGAGGAATGGCGTGCAGGATCATCTGGCGGATGCCGGCGGCGGTGAGCGCGAGAAAGATGATGCCGGAGAGAAAGACCGCGCCCAGCGCCGTCTGCCAGGGAATGTGCATCTTGATGCAGACGGTGTAAGTGAAGTAGGCGTTGAGGCCCATGCCGGGAGCCAGCGCGATGGGATAGCGGGCGATGATCCCCATCAAGATGGAGCCGAAGGCCGCCGAGAGGCAGGTGGCCGCGGTGACCGCAGGCAGCGGCAGGCCCGCGTCCGCCAGGATGGCCGGATTCACCAATACGATGTAGGCCATCGTAAGGAAGGTGGTGACGCCAGCCAGAACTTCGGTGCGCCAGTTGGTTCCCAGGCGGGTAAATTCGAAGTAATTTTCGAGTCGCTTGAGCATAGGCGGGTTCTGTTTAGAGAAACACACTACGCGTAAGAATCAAAGGAAGATTTTCTGTGAAGATCGGAATCGAAAATGCTGTACTCTTGATCGGGCTCTGAGTTCAATCGCGAGAAGGAGGTCCCGCTGTGACATCGAACATGCTCCCCGATGAAATGAAAGCTCTGGTCCGGCGAAGGTTTGAGGCGCTCGACGAGGGAAACTTCGGCATCCTGGACGAAATTTTCCAGCCGTCGTACCAACTGAATGTGCCGGGAATTCCCGGCCCGCTGTCACTGGATGCGACCAAGCGCTTGTACCAGACGATGTATCAAGGGTTTCCCGATCTGAAGCACAACATCGTCGAGCAGGTTGCTGCGGACGACAAGGTGGTTACGCGCTGGGTGGCCACGGGCACGCATAGCGGGAATTTTATGGGCGTGGCTCCCACCGGCAAGCGCGTCGAATTCGCAGGCATCAACGTCTACACAATTGACCATCGGCTGTTCGCGCAAAGCCAGGTGAACTGGGATCTGCTTTCGCTCTTCCGCCAGATTGGGGCCGCGACTGTCAATGCCAATCTTGACGTTGGCTGAGCTTCGGCGGCAGCCTGAGTCCGCTCTGCGAGGATGAGGACCAGAACTCCTGCCGAACGGAGGATAGTCTTAGCCGAGCAGCCTTGCGGCGTCCTTGGCGAAGTAGGTGACGATGAAGTCGGCGCCCGCGCGGCGGATGCCGACGAGCGACTCCATCATGGCGCGGTCGCGGTCAAGCCAGCCTTTTTGAAAGGCCGCGTGCAGCATGGAGTATTCGCCGGAGACCTGATAGGCGCCCATGGGCACGTCGTAGCGCTCGCGCGCGGCGCGCACCACGTCGAGATAGGGCATGGCCGGCTTCATCAGAATCATGTCCGCGCCTTCCTTGAGATCGAGATCGATCTCGCGCATCGCCTCGCGCAGATTCGCGCCGTCCATCTGGTAGGTTTTGCGGTCGCCGAACTGCGGCGCGGAATCGGCTGCTTCGCGGAAGGGGCCGTAAAAGGCAGAGGCGAACTTCGACGCGTAGCTGAGGATGGGCGTCTGCGTGAGGGCTGCGCCGTCGAGCGCGGCACGGATGGCGGCGACGCGGCCATCCATCATGTCACTGGGCGCGACCACGTCCGCGCCGGCTTTGGCCAGGCTGACCGCGGTGCGGGCCAGCAGATCGAGCGAGGGGTCGTTGTCGATTTTAAAGCTGTCGCCGCTTTTGACCACGACGCCGCAGTGGCCGTGGCTGGTGTATTCGCAGAGGCAGACGTCGGCGATGAGCACGAGGCTTTTTGCTGCCGCTGAGGCTTTGAGCGCGCGCAGTCCCTGCTGCACGATCCCGTTTTCATCCCAGGCGCCGGCGCCGGATTCGTCTTTGCTCTCAGGCAGGCCGAAGAGCAGCAGTCCGCCGAGGCCCAGTTGCGCGGCTTCCTCGGCTTCGCGCACGGCCTGGTCGATGGAGAGATTGAAGACGCCGGGCATGGATGAGACTTCGCGGCGCACGCCCTCGCCGGGACAAAGGAAGAGCGGGTAGATGAGGTCGCCGGGCTCGAGCGCGGTCTCGCGAACCAGCGCACGAAGCGGCTCGCTGCGGCGCAGGCGGCGGAGCCGGTTTTGAGGGAAACTCATGGGTTGATTGTAGTGCAGAGCCTCTGGTTACGAGCTTCTAGCTGCTAGCCTCTAGCTGCATCGTGGCGGAACGAACGGAGTGCCGGCGGGGAAGAGGTACGGAAGCTCAAGCGCAGCGGCGTTTCGGAGCTAAGAGCTAGAAGCTGAAAGCTGTCCTTCACAGCTGCTCGTAGAGCGACCCGTTCTGGTAGCCGAGCAGCATGATCAGCGTCCAGATGCCCAGCGCGGTGCCGAGCGGGAAGTGGATGAGGCTCAGAATCGCGACTACGATGGCCAGGATGCGTCCCCATTGCTCGTGCTGCAGCAGGCCCCAGGCAGCGGCCACGGTGAGCGCGACGCGCACCGTGAGGATGATCCAGATGAAGTGAAGAAAGGCCGGGCCAAGGAAGTTGGGCGGCATGGGGCCATGCATCCAGGGGCCGAAGGAGCCCGACATGATGGCGTGCGCGAAGCTGAGGCCGGCGAAGGCGAGCAGCAGCGAGATGCCCGCGTAGATGAACCAGAAGATGCTGAGCAGCCTTACCTTGCCTGCGTAGCTCTCCAGTTGATACTGGAGGCCGGGAACAGGTGGAACCACGGCTGCCAAAGGGCGGCCGCATTGGGCGCAGAATGCCTGGCCCGGCGTGAGTGTTTGACCGCATCCGCTGCAAAACATACTCGCCTCCCGGAAAACGTGATCTCAACAGGATACGAAGATTATGGGGCCGGTGTTCCCGCGCTTCATTCTCCGCAAAGCAATCTTTGGCAGCAAGCGGTGTCGCCTGGTCGATACTTGTACCACGACCGTGTAGATTTGTGGTTTCCCAGGTCTCAAAGGCGAGACCTGGGGCACCCAGATTCATGGGCACGATTACAAATTCAACAGGTCGCGGTACTTGTCACTTTGTATTGCTCTTGTACGCGTTGAAGCCCATACCCTTCAAGAGCGATCCAACCAGGCCGGCTGTGCGGACAGTCGGCGACTCCCGCTCCCAGCGTTCTTCATGACGGTCGTCGGCGAAGACCAGCGCGGTTACGCGGCCCTGCGCGTCGCGCTCGATGAGCAGCCGGGTGAGGCTGGCGCCGTTGGGGAAAAACAGCGCCGTGGGCGACTCTGCGGCCAACGGGATGACGGCGCCGTATTGATCTTTCTCGTAAAGCGCGTCTCCCTGGCGATAGAGGGTAATGAAGGAGTGGCCGTTGGGCTCGCGATATTCGCCGGCGAGGCTGTCGAGCTCGGCCTCAGGCAGCTTGATGGCGGGCGGATGGCGCGGAATGACGACGCGCTCGGCCATGGCCGGCAGCAGCTCCGTCTGGGCCAGGAGCCGGTGCGAGAGCAGCCAGCGCGGCAGCTCCGGCTCGTTGTAAGCGCGGGTCCAGCTATCGTGCTGCAGGCCCTGGTAGACCCACAGGCGGATGTGGCCGCCGGCGGCCTTGAGGGCGTCGAACATCAGCTCGCTCTGGCGCGGCGAGACGACGTTGTCGTCGCTGCCGTGGAAGAGCCATACAGGCGTGCGGCCCACGGCGCGCGCGTATTCTTGCGGCAGCGTGGAGGCCTCCTGCCAGCGGTCCGGTTCGTAGCTCCAGAAGATACCGCCGGAGGCGATGGCGATGGCCGCCCAGCGATGCGGATGAAGCCGGGCCAGCTCCCAGGCGCCGTAGCCGCCCATGGAGAGTCCGGTGAGATAGGTGCGCTCCGGATCGCCGTGGAACTCCTCCGACTCCTGATCGAGCGCGGCCACGGCCATCTCCAGCATCTTGGGGTCGGTCCAGTGGCCGGGCAGCGGGCACTGCGGCATGACGATGACAAAGGGCCAGCGTTCGGGGTGGTCGCGCACCTCGGCGGGAAGGCCGATCTGGGTCTGCCACATGCCCTCCGAGCCGCGCTCGCCACGGCCGTGGAGAAAGAGAATGATGGGCCATAGGCGGCCGTCGTCGCGGCGCCAGTCTTCCGGCAGGTAGACCTGGAAGCGGTAGACGACTCCGTCGAGATCGATTCTGCGGTTGAGGAAACCCGTCTCCTGCGCAGGCTCGCGGCGGGGCTGGTGAGCCCCTGGCGCGGCGCCGGCCCAGACCGGGAACGGCGCGAAAACGGCGCAGACCGCAAGAAATCGAAACAGACGGAGCATTCTGGAATTCAAACACAACCCGCTGCCGATGCGTAGTACCCAGAAGTGGGGGTCCGGTTACCAC
>JBAUCP010000131.1:0-13359 GCA_049677625.1 Occallatibacter sp.
GGATTCGGCGGCGGCATCGCGAACCTCGGCACGCTGACGGTGACCGGCAGCACCATCTCCGGCAATTCGGCGAGCACTGGACAAGGCAGCGGCATCTTCAACGCCGGCACGCTGACCGTGACAAACAGCACCATCGCTGGAAATGCGGCGTCAGGCGGCGTCGGCGGCGGCGTCATGAATGCCAGCGGAACGTTGACGGTGACCGACAGCACAATCTCTGGCAATTCGGCGGCCGGCGGTGGCGGCATTTACGGTGTCGGAACCACGGTCAACCTGGCAAACTCGATCGTGTCTGGAAATTCAGCGGATGCCGATATCGATGGAGGCTTCACTGACAAGGGCGGCAACCTGGTCGGCGTCGGCGGCATCAACCTGGCTCCGCTGGGCAATTACGGCGGTCCCGCGCAGACCATGATCCCGCTGCCTGGCAGCCCGGCCATCTGCTTCATTAACCCCTCGGCCGCCACCGGAACCGACCAACGGGGCGATCCGCGCACTACCACCTACAACGCCATCACCTGCCAGGACTCGGGCGCGGTGCAATCAAACTATTCTCTGACCGTCAGCGCCGAGCCGCCACCGAGCGTATTCGCGCTGACCAACTTCAGTACCGGGGTCACGCTCGATGAAAGCGGAAACCCGTTTATCGTAACGGCCACACCGCTGCCCACTGTGACCATCCCGCTCTCCTTGAACGGAACCGGAGTCCTCACAGGCGGCTCCGCAGCCATCGATGACGCAACAGGAATAGCCACATACTCAGCGCTGCAGGTAAGCCTGGTGGGCACCAACGATTCGCTCACGGCCAACCTGACACTGAATCTCGCCGTCACACCCACGCCACTGGTCATCTCGGCCACCGGCAGCCAATTCGATGTGGAGCTGACGCCCACCACCACCACCGCGGCCGGCGCGACTGCAACCTACAGCGCAGGCGCGCAGAATGTGACGCTTTCGGCGACCGTGACGAGTACGTCGGGAACCGTGAATGCGGGCACCGTAACTTTTGCAGTGCTCCAGGGCGCCACGCAGATCGGCGCCTCGGTGACCAGCGGCACGGTGACCAGCGGCGCGGCCAATGCGAGCTTCGTTCTGCCCGCCGGCACCGCAGCGGGCACCTATACCATCCAGGCCACATACGGCGGGACCACTACCCTTGCCACCAGCAGCGACAACACGCACACGCTCGTGGTCAGCTTGGCGATTACAACCACCGCCGCGGCCAGCGCCACGACGCCGTACAACGCCAGCGCACAATCGGTAACGCTGACAGCGACGGTTACGAGCCCCTCGGGACCGGTGAACGCCGGCACAGTGACATTTACAGTGCTTCAAGGCGCCACGCCGGTCGGCACCGCGGTTACCAGCGGCACGGTCCTCAATGGAGCGGCCAGCGTTAGCTACGCGCTGCCGGCTGGAACTTCGGCGGGAACCTATACCATTCAGGCTGCCTATAGCGGGACCGTGTCCCTTTCAGCCAGCAGCGACAACACTCATACGCTCACTGTCAGCTCGGCAGGTACGACCACCGCTACGGCGAGTGCTGTGGCGACATACAACATCGCCGCGCAGAACGTGACGCTGACGGCGACGGTGACGAGCCCCTCGGGACCGGTGAACGCCGGCACAGTGACATTTACAGTGCTTCAAGGCGCCACGCCTGTCGGCACCGTGGTTACCAGCGGCACGGTCCTCAATGGAGCGGCCAGCGTGAGCTACGTGCTCCCGGCCGGAACTTCGGCGGGAACCTATACCATTCAAGCTGCCTATAGCGGGACCGTGTCCCTTTCCGCCAGCAGCGACAACACACACACACTTACTGTCGGCAAGGCCACCGCGACCGTGACGCTAGGCAGCCTGACGCAGACCTATACAGGCTTGCCCCTCTCGGCCACCGCGACCACCACGCCCAGCGGCCTGACCGTCAACTTTACTTACAACGGCAGTCCCACGTCACCGACGACCGTCGGCAGTTACACGGTAATCGGCACCATCAGCGACGCCAACTACCAGGGATCGGCAACGGGCACGCTGGAGATCACCCAGGCAACGCCCACCATCTCCTGGGCCGCGCCGGCAGCCATCACGTACGGAACGGGCTTGAGCGCAACCCAACTGGATGCAAGCTCGACGGTCGCCGGCACATTTGCTTATAACCCGGGAACCGGAATTGTCCTGACCGCTGGCTCGCACACGCTCTCAGTCACCTTCACGCCAACCGATACCACTGACTACACCACCGCGATGGCCAGTGTCACGATCATCGTCAATCAGGCCGCACCCGCAATCGTCTGGCCAACGCCCGCAGCGATCACATACGGAACAGCCTTGAGCGCAACCCAGCTGGATGCAAGCTCGACCGTCGCCGGCACGTTTGCATATAACCCGGGGACCGGAACAAAACTGACCGCGGGACCGCAGACGCTCTCGGTTATCTTCACTCCGACCGACACCACCGACTACACCACCGCGACGGCCAGTGTAACGATCACCGTCAACCAGGCCGTGCCGCCAATCGTCTGGGCGACGCCGGCAGCCATTACATACGGAACAGCCTTGAGCGCAACGCAGCTCGATGCCAGCTCAACGGTCGCGGGCACGTTTGTCTACAACCCAGGCACCGGCACGCTGCTGGCTGCGGGTTCGCAAACTCTCTCAGTCACCTTCACTCCGACTGATACAGCCGACTACACCACCGCGATGGCCAGCGTAACGCTGCTGGTCAACGATGAGCCGCAAACCATCACCCTCTCCGCCAGCACTCTCGCGGATGCCGCCGGAGTGACGTTCGGAGTCACGCCGCTTACCCTGAGCGCCACTGCGACTTCCGGGCTGCCTGTTGTCTTCACCCTCATCTCCGGCGCGGCTACGCTCAGCGGCAACTCGCTGACCATCAACGGCGCAGGCACAGTCATCATCGCCGCCAACCAGTCCGGCAACAGCAACTACGCCGCGGCGCCGCAGGTCACTGAAAGCATCCCGGTCAACAAGGCGCTGTCCGCGGCCGCTATTGCCAGCAGCGTGAATCCGGTTCTGGTACAAAACGGAGTCACATTCACGGCGACCGTGACTTCGAGCGTGGGCACGCCAACCGGAACCGTAACCTTCCTGGATGGCGCCACGCCTCTGGGCATGGGCACGCTCTCCGGCGGCGTGGCCACATTCGCCACATCGAGCCTGGCTGCGGGCTCGCACTCCATCACGGCAGCCTACGGCGGCGACGCGAACTTCCTTGGTGCTACCAGCAGTGCGTTGACGCAGCAGGTGGAGGATTTCGGCTTCACCATCTCGTCTCAGACAGTGACGGTGCTGCCCGGCGGCAGCGCAGTGTTTACCTTCACAGTGAACCCGATTGACGGAACCACCTTCCCCGCGGCAATCGCATTCACGGCCAGCGGATTGCCGGCAGGCGCAACTTATACCTTCTCGCCAGCCTCGGTCACGACGGGTGAGGGCTCTACAACGGTCACCCTGACGATCGATGTATCGCAAACGCAAGCCGGCATCAACCCCGTCAACCTGCATCCAAACATCCAGCGCGCAATGAACAACGCAGGCGACAGTGCCGGTTCACGCGGCAGACCGAATCCCAGTGTCGCGAGCGGCGTGGCGCCCTTCGCGCTGGCGTTGATCCTGCTTCCATTCGCCGGCAGACTGCGGCGAGCCGGCAAGCGGTTGGGCCGCACGCTGTCTATGCTGTTGTTGCTTGTTGCCGGCGCGGCAGCAATCGCCGGAATCAGTGGCTGCGGATCCACCAGTGGTTTCTTTGCTCAGCAACAGCAGAGTTATACAGTGACTGTAACCGGAACGTCAGGCACCCTCACGCACTCCGCCTCGGTCACCCTCAAGGTTGAGTAGCAAGGAGACGGATGAAGATGCACGGGATGAAGACCTCGATTCGCAGCAGTATGTTCGTTGCAGTGGCGTGCCTGCTGGCCGCCGTTATTGGCTGGGCACAGCAGGCGCCCAGCGCTCCAAAACAATCGAGCGTCTCCACCGATCTAGGTGTCACCTATGACGCGGAGCGGGCACAAATTGCGCCCGGTAACTGCGGCTGTTTCTGGCTGCAGGGCGGCGGCGTAGATGGAGCCGTGACCTTCTGGAAGGGTTTCGGCATCGCTGCTACCTTTACCGGCGACCATGCCTCCAACGTCGCGCCGGGCGTGGACATCAACAAGATTTCATTCATGGCCGGCCCGCGCTACACCTACACAGCCTGGGGCGCCGCCGGGGAAAAGCCACGCTTCCAGATCTACGGCCAGGGGCTGTTCGGCGGCGTGCATGCATTCGACGGCGTCTTCCCCGCTACATCCGGTACAGTGCCCACCGCCGACTCGCTCGCCATTCAGGCAGGCGGCGGCTTCAACGTATTCCTCACCCCGCACATCGGCGTGCGCGTGGTGGAAGCAAGCTACGTAAGAACCGAGTTGCCCAACAATGGCAACGACACCCAGAACGATTTGCGCCTGGGTGCAGGGCTGGTCTATCACTTCGGCGCCAATACGCCGCCTCCGCCCGTGACCCTGGCCTGCTCGGCCAGCCCATCGTCCGTCTTCCCCGGCGACCCAATTGCAGTGACCGCAACGGTCGGCAATGTGGAACCGAAGTTCAACGTGGTGTATTCGTGGTCGGGCGCGCACGGACTGAAGGGCGCCGGAACATCGGCATCGTTGGACTCAGCCGCAACTGGATCGCTGTCGGCGGGAACTTACACCGTGAAGGCTGAAGCGAAGGAAGGCAAGCCTGGCAAGGAGGGCCTGAAGCCCGGCCAGACTGCCGATTGCTCAGCCGCTTTCACCGTCAAGGCATACGAGCCGCCAACCATCAGCTGCTCGGCGAGCCCGAACACCATCAACCCCGGTGACAAGAGCACTATCGCCGCTTCCGGCGTGAGCCCGCAGAACCGTCCGCTGACTTACAGTTATTCGGCCGCGTCGGGCGCCATCAGCGGCACCGGCGCCTCGGCTACCTTCGATTCGACTGGCTCTCCCACCGGCGCTGTCGCCATCACCTGCAACGTGTCCGATGACAAAGGCCAGAGCGCGACCTCAGGCACCACGGTGACCATTACAGCGCCTTATGTTCCCCCCGCTCCGCGCACCCAGGCGCTTTGCTCCATCTCCTTCGACAAGGACCCGAGGCGTCCAACCCGCGTCGACAACGAAGCCAAGGCCTGCCTTGACCAGGTCGCCCTCGATCTCGGAAACCACGTAGATGCCAAGGTCGTGGTGGTAGGCGAAGCAACCGCGGCGGAGAAGACGCCGAAGAAGGGCAGGCGCGCCAAGGCTGAAGACTTCGCTGCACAGCGCGCCGTAAACACCAAGGAATACCTGGTCACCGAGAAAGGCATTGACGCCTCGCGCATCAGCGTCACAACCGGCAGCACCGAGAGCCAGACGGTGGAAGACTACCTGGTGCCCGCCGGTGCAACGTTCACGGGTGATGTGCAAGGCACAACCCCGGTGGATGAGACCGCGGTGAAACCCGATGTGCGGAAGCCTCTGGGTGAGAGGCACCCGCATCACAAGAAACTCACAGCCGCGCCGGCACCATAGATTAGAGCGGTTTTCCAGTTCATGTGTGGCATTTTGGGCGTCGTGCAAGGTGGCTTTTTCTTGAGGAAAAAGCCACTCAGCAATAGCGGCTTCGCCTCACAGCAACTGGAAAACCGCTATAGGGTTGCCTGCCCGATCATTTGTACCTCTGAAGCGTTCATGCAGCGCGGGAGAGATTGAGATTTTAGGTGGTTCTGACTCGCCGAATACGCGCAGAAAGTTCCCGCCGCCGACCTTTTCGATCTCCTCAGAGGTAAAGCCGGTCTTCGAAATCGCATCGACAACGACGTAATAGAACCCGGCCGCCTGATCCGCCCATGCCAGGCTGGTGCGTTCCCCGACCGGCTTGCCGGATTTGTTGGGCGTAACAATCCGGTAGATTTTCGAGTGACCGCACCCAACATAAACCATCTGATCTTCCCGCAACTCTCGTCATCGCTCCTCGATGTTGATTGTTCCCGACACATCGTTCTCCAATTTCCACCACTGCCCCTCGCGATGCGCCGGTACATTCCTGCCTCCGAGCCAAATTCCGCGCGAACCCGGGAGTGCGGGCAGCTCGATCTTCGCCGTCACGCCCGATGGCACAGTCAGGGTCATCGTAAAGCTTTTTTCTCGTCTCCAGGCCACCGAGAGATCGCCGCGCGGGGTGGGCACCCGGCCTTCGACGCTGACTAGCTCCCCCGGATGCGGCTGGATCAATACTCGGCCCCAGCCCGGCGTCAGCACTCGCACACCCAGCACGAAGCGCGGTAGAAGGTTCGCCGGAGATGCACCCCATGCGTGGTTCCAATCCTGATTCGGCTTATACTTTTGATCCCATGCCTCCCACGTGATCGTCGTGCCGCTCTCGACCACGTGCCTCCAACTGCGATCTCCCGGTGCGCCGATCAGAGCGAGCGCGGCCGTGTCCTCGCCGTTCTCGAACAGGCCCTCCAACAGATACTGAGCCGCATAGACAGAAACCGCCATGCCGCGTCCCGCGAGCCATTGCGCCAGTTGCGGCCTGCTCTCGGGAGGCACCAGCCCGAAGGCCAAGGGGAATAGATTCGCATGCTCCGAGGCATGATCGGTCCCTATGCCATCGCGATAGAGCCCGCGCGCCGGATCGAAGAGCTTGTCTTGGAACGCCGCCTGCGCTGATCTCTCACGCTCTGCAAACTGCGCAGCCTCTTCCTTCTTGCCCAGTGCCTGGGCCAGTTCGCTCATCTCTTTGAGGGCCTGCAAGTGGAAGGCATTGACCACCGTATTTACGTTGGTAAAGACGTAGCCGTCACGTTCCTGGGGTGGCCAGTCCACGATGTCCCCACGCTTGATCTGCTCCGGCGTACTCGTAACCAGCCCGTCGGGCCCTACACGCTCATCCAGCAGCTTAGTCTTCAGTCCCTCGTAGTGGGCTGCCAGCCAGGCCGTGTCCCCGGTCTGCATCCAATCGGCGTAAGCGATGAACACCATATGCGGAGCCCACTCCGTTGGCCAGGTTGGGAACTCCATGAGCCGATCAAAGGTCGCCCGAACCATTCGTGGATCAGCATCTCCGGCGTAGTAGCTCATCTGGGTCAGATAGGCGTCCGCCTCATAGGCCAGGCGCTCCCGATCCCCATCCACAAAGATGCCGGCAAACGTCGTCGCCTTGATCGAGTAGTGACACAGATCCCAGATCTGGTTCAGGGTCTCGTCAGAAGAGTGGAAGGCGGCAGCTTGGTCGTTCCATGTGCTGTCGAACGCTGCCAGCCGTCGAATCTCATCCACGTGCAGCTCGCCCGGCCATCCCTCAACCTCGACCCAGCGAAAGGGCAGCAAGACCCCCCAGCCCGGAGGGGTTAACACGGCAGGAGGTCTGGTGTTGCGCGCGTCCGCCGGAGGAACGACACGCGTTGCCCCCGATCCGTTCAGCCTGATCTTTACCTCGGCGTATCGAACCGATCCGGGAGGCTGCGTATCCACGCGACCATTCTTCAACGCCTCGCCGAACCGCACGGTCACTTCATCTTGTGCGGCGACATTTGGACCTCCGGCCGAAGCCACAGGATGAAGCGACAGATTCCCGAATGCTACACGCCCAAAGTCAACCAAAAACACGCCACGCGCAACCTCGCTAATTTTTGTTGGTGCCTGCTCCACCAGATGTGTGGCCGGCTCATCCTGTGCACTCGACGGATTCGTTGCAGGTTCGGCCGCTGCGGTCAGGAGCACCGCAAAAATCGCCGCCGGCACTGAAAACAATCTACGCATGCCTGCTCCCGTTCCAGTGGAAGTAGTTTGCGGAATCAGCCTGGAAACGGCGGGTTAATCGATGGCGGGAGAAGAGTCATTCGAACTCTCGATAGAGGCTTTTCTCTCTCTGTGGACCTCGATGACGGCGCGACCGTAACCCAAAGATTCCAAAGTAAACGATGGAGGGGATTCATGACACCGCCATCAGGCCGGCACGTAGTTCGTCGAGCTTTGCGCCGGAGAGATGGCGCTCAATTTCAGTGTGGGTGCGCTGCCAGATCGGTGCGGCGCGGGCGAGCAGGTTCCTGCCCTTTGCGGTAAGAATCAGAGTGCGGCTGCGGCGATCGTTCTGATCCTTTTGAACGCGGATAAGGCCGCGGCGCTCGAGCGGCTTGAGGGCCGCGGTGAGCGTGGTGCGGTCCATGGCCAGCAGGTCTGCCACCGGTCCCATCGGGGGCGGCTCGGGCCGATTCAATGACATGAGCAGCGAAAACTGCCCGTTGGTAAGCCCCAGCGGGCGCAAGGCCTCGTCGAAACGGCGAGCCAGCGCGCGAGCCGCGCGCTGCACATGGAGGCAAAGGCAATGGTCTCGCACAAGTATCGTGGTTGAATACGAGAGCGCATTTGCACTTGACACGGGACGAGAGTAGTTGATATCAACGTATTCGTCAAGTCATCTGCCGGCTTCCCGTAAGATAAGGTTCACGCTCGATTCCCCGTTTCGGAGGTTCCACCCATGTCTTTTCTCCGCGACCTGAAAATTGCCCTGCGCTCCCTGGCGCGTGTCCCTGCCTTGTGGATCACCATTGCCCTGACACTTGCCCTGGGCATCGGGGCAAACGCCGCAATCTTCAGCGTGGTCCGCGCGGTGCTGCTGCGGCCACTGGCGAACCGGAATGAGAGCCAGCTGCTCTATTTGCGCCAGGGTGCGCCGGGCATCGGGGATGCCAACACTACCTTCTCGATTCCCGAGATTCACGACATTGGCGCGAATCTGAAGACCATCACGCAGCTGGGCACGTTTTCTGAGATCGGCTTCACCATCGTTGGCCTCGGCACTCCGCGCGAGATTCCGGCCGGCGTGGTGGATGGCAATTATTTTGAGGTAATGGGCCTCAAGCCGGTGCTGGGCCGGCTGCTGACGCCGGCCGACGACGGGCCCAATGCCCCCGGCGCCATTGTGCTTACCTACAAGTTCTGGCGCGACTCGCTGCACTCCGATCCCAGCGTGATTGGCAAGGTGGTGCGGCTCGAGAGCATCAGCGGCGCACGCACGGCAGCGGTTGTGGGCGTGCTTGAGCCGTCGGTTCCGTACCCCGTGGCAACCGAGATTATCGCCAACGTGGTGACCAGCCCGCATCATCTTTCGGCCACTATGGTGCAGGGGCGCGAGCACCGCATGACCGAGGTGTTCGGGCGGCTGGCGCCGGGCGCCACGCTCGAACAGGCACGCGCCGAGCTGAACACTGTGTACTCGGCGATGACCCAGGCGCATCCCGAGATTTACAAGCCCGAAGACCACTTCACGATCAGCGTGACGCGCATGCACGACCAGATCAATGCGCGCGCAAACACGATTCTGTGGGTTCTGTTTGCGGCTGCAGGGCTGCTGTTTGTGATTGCAAGCTCGAATGTGGCAAACCTGGTGCTGGCACGCGCGGTGCGGCGCGAGCCGGAACTGGCCATTCGTGCGGCGCTGGGTGCGAGCCCTGCGGTTCTGCGCCGCAGCCTGCTGGCTGAGAGCCTTGTGCTGTGCGGCAGCGGTACGGTGGCGGCGGTGTTGCTGGCGGTGCCGATGGTGAAGGTGCTGGGTCATTATGCGCAGCGCTTCTCAGTGCGCGCGGCCGATCTTACCCTCGATTCAAGCCTGCTGTGGTTCGGAGCCGTGCTGGCCATCATCGCATCGTTCTTTCTTGCGTATATTCCCCGGCTGCCGTCGCCCGATAAGCCGGCGAACAGCCTGACGGGACGCGGCGCGCGCGTAACCAGCTCGAGCAACCGCAAGCTGCGCATCTTTGCCGTCACGCAGATTGCAGCGTCGTTCCTTTTGCTCACCGGCGCCTGCGTGCTGATTAAGACGCTTTACGTGCTTGAGCAGACGCGGCCGCCGTTCGACTCAGCCAATGTGCTGGCCGTGAATTTGCCGGTGATGAGTTACGGCAAGACCGACGCGCAGGTGGGCGAGTTCTATCGCGAGATCAAAGAACGCGTGAGTACGCTGCCGGGCGTGGAGTCAGTGTCCGAAGGATTCAGCACGCCCTGGCGCAGCGACCAGGCCGGGGGCATTAGCTTTACATATGCGGCGCAGGGGGCTCACCGCCAGCAGGATGGGAAGGACGAATTTCGCGCGCAGTTCCGCTCCGTGTCGCCGGGATTCTTTGCCACGATGGGCGTTCCGATACTGCAAGGGCGCGACTTTAACGAGGGCGACAAAGAAGGTAACGAGCGCGTGGTGATCGTGAGCCAGAGCGTGGCGCAGATGCTCTATCCGGGGCAGAACGCGGTGGACCGCACCATGTGGTGGACCGATGGTGTGATCAAGTTCATCGGCATCAGCCCCGAGCCGCGGCGGATTGTGGCCGTGGTGCCCGACTTCGACGATGAGAACATTATTCCCCAGCCGGCCATGACCATCTACCAGCCTATCGACCAGGAAGGATGGAGCGGCAGGCTGTTTGTGCGCGCACACCAGGATCCTTATGCGCTGGTGCCTGCGATTACGACGCTGATTCACAGGATGTCGGCCGATCAGCCGGTGGAGCGGGCAACAACGCTGGGCGATGTCCGCGCCGAAGTGCTCACCCCCGACCGGCTCAACGCAATCGTCTTTGGCGGATTCGCGGCTGTGGCGCTGCTGATCTCGATTGTGGGCGTCGCGGGCGTGCTGGCCTTCTCAGTGAGCGGGCGGATGCGCGAGTTCGGTATTCGCATCGCGCTTGGCGCGCAGACCTCGAACATTCTCACCGATGTGCTATTGGATGGATTACTGATGGCGGGAATTGGAGTGGGCGCCGGCGCGGTCCTCGGCATTGCATTGACGCGTCTGGCTGCGAGCTATATCTCGGCCATCGGTCAGCCGGGAGCGCTGGCGCTGGGCGCGTCAGCGATTGTGATTCTCGCCGCGGCGGTCATTGCGTCGGCGGTGCCTGCGGCGCGGGCGGCTCGGGTGAATGCGGTGGAGGCGTTACGAGCTGAGTGAGAGACGAGGGTAACGAGGCGCGAGCTTCTAGCCCCTGGTGCAGTGCTCATGTGGAATGCCGATTATTCCAAAGGGCAGAAGAAGCGAGAAATCCCTGCGTTCAGATGGTCGAATGTCGGTAGATCTCATAAATTTTGGCAGCACGAGCGGGAACCAGCGCTGTCGATTGCGCCGTAAAACGCCAAAGGTCCCACTTCCGCAAAGCCCAACGGAGAATCGCGGCCGATTGTTGATCAAAAGCGCACGAAGCAGAAATTCTCCGGGTGGGTTTTTCTTCAGAATCGGGCCAATTTGCGCAGGTAAATCTGCAATATCTATTTTATTATCAAAAACTTGGACTCAATGGCGGTGGGTGGAGTCTGCTGCGAACCGTTCTCCGAACCGAATTCCCTGCTAACAGGGAAAAATACAGGGAATTTTGCAGGCTTCTTGGCGTCTCGATCTCCTAAGGTGCTGATTTGATGGGTGTCGTCCGCAAAAATCAGATCTGTGGCTATGCGGCGGTTCGTTCGAGTGCATATTCATGGTGAAGCCCGCCCAAGACGGGCGTTGACGTGACTCGCTCTGCTTCCTCAAAGCAGTGGCGATGCGCCCTAGGCGGAGGTGCCGATCTCGGATCCGGAGTTCCCGGACCTAAGCGGGAGTGCGGACGACCTCGGTTGTAATGTGAAACCCACTCGCGAACAATCCTGCGCAGGTGGCGCTCGTTGAGCGGAATCATAAAATCCAGGCATTCCCTTCTTATCGTTCCGACCAATCTTTCGCAGAATGCATTCGCCTGCGGTGTTCGAATTGGCGTCTTCACCACCTCCAGCCCGAGGGCGGCAACGACCGCATCCAGTTCTGATGAAAACGTCGCGTGTCGATCATGAACGAGGAAGCGGTACTCGTGATCGCTTGGTATCGCTTCGCGTAACTGTTGAATCGTCCATTGGGCGGTTGGGTGAGAAGTCACGTTGCAATGAAGGATGCGGCGGGAACCGATCTCCATCACCACGAAGATGTAAAGGCTTTGAAAGCGAGCGGTGACCGCGACCATGAAGTCGCACGCCAGCAGGGCTCGGGCGTGATTGCGGACAAATATGTTCCAGCTCTGCGAGCGCCGGTCGGACCATGGTTCCTTTGCAGGCCAGTATGCTCTCACCGTGCGCGGAGAGACGCGGATACCGAGCTTGAGCCATAGCTCATGGGCGATCCGCTCTTCTCCCCAGGTTGGATTCCCACGAACCATTTCTACGATGAGTCGGCGGAGGTCCAGCGGAATAGGACGTCGGCCCGGTCGCGACTTCCACTTCCAAAACAACCGGAACGCCCTGCGATGCCAGCCGATCAGCGTTGCGGGCTTAACAACCAGAAGAGCGGATCTCCAAACAAAGAAACGCGACCAGAAGACCAACCAAAGCCGAGCCGCATTCGTCAGTCGCCGTGGTTGGATTTGGCGCTCTTGGTAGAAGGCCAATTGCTTGCGAAGAAACAGGTTCTCGGCAATCAAAGCAGTCCGAGAACGGAGACTCAAGCGAACGAGGCTCGGGGCGTCGCCCGCCAAATCTCGAAGAACGCCAAGTACCGACAGGATTAAAACCTCAAGAAGCTCATCTATTCAATTATCAACGGAGCGCTTCGGCGATTGACGGCCAGCAGTCGGGACCGACCCAAATGCCTATCTTTTCAATTCGTAGATGATTTTTGCGGAGCACACCTCAATATGTCCCAAAGAGCACGACGCCGTCGAGCAACAGTTCCACGTAAGTGCAGCGCAAATTACCTTTGCTCTTCACCCAAGTCAACTTATTTCAGGCCTCGGTTGAACTCCACTTCAATTATTATTATCGGCTCGCTTTGTTCGACTTGGCGTGACGGCAGGTGGATAACCAGCCGGTTGCCCACTAGGTCGGCTTCCCAGCCGATCGGCATCGAGCCAGGCTCGATCGCCGTCGACTTCGGCAAGACCTTGCCATCAACTCTTACCACGGAGGCTGCGGTTGTGCCATAAACTAGCAAATAACTCGTTTCGGGAAGGTTTTCGAGCTCCCAACCAATGCCACCTAGCTTGGATTGCACAGTCACTCTTGCAACGTCTCCAGAGGCGTTGAGCAAGGAAACGGTCTCATTCCCGTTTGGAGGAGTTACGACCAGCGCGTTGACACGGCTGCTTGTCATGCTTTGACCAAATTGCAATTCCTGATTTAGTTGCACCGGCACGACGGCCCCTGGCTTCAAATAGACGGGAATGGTATCCAAAGGCGCGCTAACCTTGAGCTTGACGGGCC
Source organism: Occallatibacter sp. (assembly GCA_049677625.1). Lineage (GTDB taxonomy): Bacteria > Acidobacteriota > Terriglobia > Terriglobales > Acidobacteriaceae > Telmatobacter. Next base: position 13,242 of record JBAUCP010000131.1, read on the forward strand.
CGGAGACCGTATCGCCATCCCATAAGCTCGTCCAAACGCCGGATGGAAACGAAATAGTTTTAAAAGTATCTTCGTTGACAACCGGCGCAACGAGCAAATCCGGCCCGAACATGTATTG
>JBAUCP010000132.1:0-3373 GCA_049677625.1 Occallatibacter sp.
CCGGAGTCGGCATACAACGCATCGAACTCAGGACTCAATGTCCCCAACACCGCATCCGTCAGTTTGCGAACCGCACGCAATGGATGGTCCTGAGGCACCCGCTGCTCCAACGATACATAGCTGAACATCCCGTCCTGAACCCGCTCGTCTCCACGCATGCCCGTTAGACGAATGGCAGATGACGCCCGACGCAAAACGGGTACCTATTTCAACAAGTTCCTAGGAGAGCAGCGGTGGTTTTGAAACCGACTTTTTGCAGCAGGAAGAAACTCTGGTTAACTACGCATCGTCATAGTGACATCGCAGAATAGGCGGCGGATACGGGGATCACTTCGACGAAACGAAACTGAAAGCTCGTCCTCCGGGAAGCTCTTACACCGAGCCGTCAGGACAGACTCATTTTGCGGAAACGGGGGACGAACCCGTTGTAGTGCAGATCACGGGATTCGGCCCGTCCTCAACAGATTATGTCGAGACCGACCGTGACCCCCGTGGTTCTCTAAAGACCGAATAGGCTTGCGACACAAAGCGGTGCTCGAGATCGCTCCAGGAGATCTGGACAGGGGCCGATTGGGCCAAGGTCACTGGTCCAATGAGGGTCGGAGAGCGATAACCATAGGTGTCTCGAAGCGCTGAACGAAGCCATCCGTTGCGCCTGATTTCAATGAGTTACGGTTTTCCGTCTCGCGGTTACGGCAGGGGTCGCGAGGAGCAGGACAAGGTCGGCTTCATTGACGCTTCCACGCGGGCGATCTTCGGCCGCAGCTATGCCGCCGAGCCTGATGTCCTGATCGAAGAACTTAAGGAAGACGAGGCGATTGCAGAAGCCGACACCCTAGCCGAGAACCCTGATTAGAGGATGCAGGGCACAGATTCGTTGATCGAATGGTCTGGCACGAGCCGCTCGATAGTTGAAATCTGTGAGCAATTCATTCACGGGGTTGCGGTCGGCCGCCTTATTCCGCCTTATTCGACCGCCTTATTCCGCCTTATTCGGGTTCCCGTCCTCGGGCTTTGGCGCTGCGGCAAGGAACCACACAGCCCCCCGACCGTGTCCGCGAGAGTCGATCAAGCCAAGTCTTTTCAAATGAAGCAGATCGTCGCGTAATGTGCGGTCAGCCACAGATGAATTGATTTGTATGCGGATATTCGCAAACGAGGTCTCTTTTCCGCCGGCGATTGCCTGAAGAATCCGGCGCTGCCGGTCCGAGAGATCGTGAGCGACGCGGAGAGGCGCCACATAGCCGCTTGGAAGGAACCGAACACCCACCGCCCCGGCGACTTCCAGGAACTGAGGTTCGGGATGGCCTGCACGGAGACATAATTCAACGATCTTCTGGGTACCGCGTCCCCAGCGCTCAACCAATCCTCGCCGGTAAAAGACCTCCGCGATCAGCGGGTTTCGCGGACGGGACAGATGCTCCCGCTTCAGGTCCTCTACCTCGATGCCCGAGGGGAGACCGCCGGAACTCCAAATCTCAAGGCGGTCATCGTAAATTGCCACACTGACGGCTCCTCCAGCCTGGGCGTAGTCCCGGTGGCAGAACGCATTGACCAGCGCTTCACGCAACGCGATAGGAGGGAAAAGAGGCTCATCCACGCGCTCGAACAATCCGGCCTCGACCCGACCAGCCACGGGTAGATGCCGGGTGAGAAACTGCATTGCCTCGGACAACAAACTAAACGCATGCCCATGAAGTTGGCGCTGATCCAGGAACTCGTCCTTATCAACGCCACGGAATCTCGCCAGCCTCAATTGGCATTGAGGATAATGAGGCAGGAAATCGCGCCCGAAAACTACTACGGCCGCATTGACGAGAGCTCCGCGAAGCCGCAGTCCCAGTCGGTCCAGAACGTCAGTCAGATCGTCTGCCGACGTGTCGGCCGACAACCGGCCGCTTGCGATCCCGGTTTGAATCGTCCGGCGAATCTCCGGAGTGTCCAGTGCGTCGATCGTTACGTCGGCAACCTCGTTCTCCCAGCGGTGCCGCGAATGCGTGCGCTCGAGCAGGATTCTTTGATACGTCTCCTGCGGCATGACCGATGTGGTCGTCCCAATCCGCTGATATGGTCTCCCATCGTAGGTACACGGCAAGCTATCAGTTGTTGGCGTAGCACTCAAAACCAAAACTTCAAGGCCTTCTGTCCCCGCCGGTATCCGCTCAGTCTCAACTGGAATGGGAGGATCAAAGCGGCGCAGAACCTGAGCCAGATCTTGAAAAGTCTTATCCGCGACTGTTTGGCCGACAACGGAACCATCAGGCCGAACCCCGACCAGCACTTGTCCGCCGCGGCCATTCATGAAGGCGCAGAGGGTCTCGCCGGCCCGGGGAAACTGAGCCGAGCTCTGCTTGAATTCAAGCTGTTCGGATTCGCCTCGTCGAACGAGGTTCTGCAACTCCTGGCGTGTCACTTGAGAAAATTCTACTAGCCGTGGACAGAGTGCCGAGTTCAGAGGCAGGCCCACGGTGTGCGACGCTGGCAGCCGTTCGTTGCCCCGACTTGGGCATTGCTGGACCGAACGGTGTGGCACGAACCGCCTGGGAAACTGGAATTATGAGTAAGCGATAAAATCAATCGAGCAGCAGCACAGCTTTTTTGACAGAACTTAGGAATGGATTCATGATCCGCTGGTCAGCTGGCCTTGAGTTCGGATCCAGCGACGGTAGCCGCAGGAGGAGAGATGCAGCCCACGGCGCTAGTGAAATTGGCCGAGCTGGAGGCCGGAATTCTAGCTGCCGTTTAGCTGCCAATAAGCGAAAAATGGGTGCTAAAAATGCCGTTTTTGGGAACTTCGCCCAGCGGAAGTGCCCTGTTTTCACAACGACTTAGGCGTGGTCCGGAAAACTGCAAAACCTTTATGCGCCGGTTCGATCCCGGCCCGCGCCTCCAATTCCTTCAACAACTTACGTTGACTCATCAGCAACAGCAATATTGCCGATGTGGAGATTTTTTGTGGGGACTACTTACGTGTCGCCCCCCTTCCACCCTATCCGGTCGCGCTGACGATTGCGATTGCCAGGAATTGGCTTCAGATCCCTGCCTTCCGTCGAGATCTAGCAAAGGGGTCAATTGAACGCGAGGGAACAGCTGATGCTCTCGCTAGCCAAATTGACCGAATCAGCGGGATTTTGCAGAGGCAGATTGAGCGGCTTCGCCTGCAAAGAAGCCTCCTAGCCAATGTACTGTTTCGACAGGAAACGCTGTTGTTGGAATTGAGGCGAATGGAGAAAGACAACCTGCGGCTACTTGATTCAGATAGGTCTGTACTTGAAGCACTTTCAACGAGCCACCGGCTCAGCGAGCGAGGTGTGCTAAATGTTTCCTCTAATCCGATGCTCAAGGATCTAATTGCCCCCGGCGAAGTTCTTAG
>JBAUCP010000133.1:0-6194 GCA_049677625.1 Occallatibacter sp.
AATGCCCATGGCGTGATCGTGATACCAGAGCAGCGCCGGCTCCTGCCGGTTGGGGTAGTAATAGGTGCGCGACTGGCCCGGCGCATACCAGTCCTCCGGATAGCCGTCGCTCGCGGCGGGGGTTTTACCGCCGTGCAGGTGCACTACGCCGCGCACCTCCGGCAGATCCTTCTCCGCGCCGTGAATCGTGTGATCGATGGGAAGAAAGTGCTTCTGCGGCAGCTCATTCGCCCACTCGACGAGCTGTCCCTGGCCGCTGCGCGTGTCGAAGAGCACGCCTGGAACCGATCCGCCAAAGGCCCACAGATTCGTCGGCGGCAGGTCGCGATGCAGCTTCGCGGAGATCGCCTGCATCGCCACGCGATAGAACGGTACGCGCTCGCCGGTGCCGTGAATTGCCCCGTCGGGCGGCTGGCGATGGCCGATGGGCTTTGCCAACTGCGGCAGCGGCAGCGGGTCAACAAACCGGGCAAGCGTGTTGGGGTCGAGATTGGGCGCAGCGGCGCGAGCGGCCTCAGGCATGGCCCGTGAAACAGCCGAACTGGCAGCGATGAGTCTGGCAGCGGTGAGTGTCGACTGGCCCAGAAACCTGCGGCGGGTGATCAAATGCAAAGGTTCCCTCGATCTTACAAAAATACACAAGCAAGGGCGCAGAGGAAAAATCCCCTGCGCCCCTGCTGCATCAACAATCGGTACGGACCTTCTTACCAGCCGAATCCGAACCCTTGCTGGTCTTCCTTCACCAGGCCAGTGCTGGGATCGAGCACGTACGCGCCCGCGTTGTTCTCGCCTGCGAAGTCGAACATGTGGTCGATGGGATTGGCGATTGCATCAAACGAGCCGTCGCCGATCCGTTCGCCGCCCAGCCAGTTGTCCTCCACAAAGCGCAGGATCGAGGTCTGGTCGGTCAAAGTGTGGTCCACAAAGTTGCGCCTGGACCAGGGTGAAACCACCATCAGCACCAGCCGCGGGCCATAGCCGCAGCGGCCCTGCGCGTGAGCCGTGTTGGGGCTTACGCCGGGCAGTGCGCTGGCGCCGGTGCCGCAGGAAGGCTGGCCGTTCACTATATCGGCGGCGGTGGCGGACTGATTCACGATCTGTCCGAGCTGATGATCGTACCAGCCGTCCGAGTCGTCATAGGCGATCACGACCGCGGTTGAATCCCAGTCCCGCTGCTTCTCAAGGAAGTTAATAGTGTTGACGACGAAGTTCTGCTCATCCAGCGGATCGGAGTAGCCGGCATGGCCGTCTTCGTAGCCAGGAGCCTTCAGGTACGAAACCGCCGGGAAGTTCCCCGCGCTGACCGCATCGAAGAAGTCCTGAATGTCGTACTGGTGGTTGCCCGCGTCGCCGGGCTGGCCGATGGTGTGCACTGAGGTCGGCCGCGTGTGGTTCTCGTTGCGGGTCGACTCGAAGTACTGGAACGGCTGGTGGTGCGGAATGTAGTCGGCCTTCTTGGTCGCCGTCACCGTGGAGGTAGTGCTGCGCTTGCAGCCTGTGGTTGCGTTCGCGTTCACGGTCGTCAGGTTGAACCCGCCGCTGAAGAATCCCCAGGTGATGCCTTTGTCGTTCAACAGATCGCCGATGTTCTTGCTGCTGAACTGAACCAGCTCGCCGGTTGTGGTGGAGCACACATCGCCCACCGGATCGGCGTCGCTGATCAGCGTGAGGCCGCCGTTGCCGTCGCCGATGGTCGAGCCGCCGGGATTGACGTCCTGGATCACGCCGTTCAGCGTGCCCGCGATCAGGTTCACCGCGCCGTCCGTCGAGGGGCCGAAGTTCGTGCCGTAGGAGTTATCGCTCATCGCGTAGCGCTGCGCGTAGTTCCAAAGCGCGGTCACGGTGTTGCCGTCGTAGTAGCCCATGGTCAGGCCGGTGGTTGCGCCAATGGGAAGATTCGGCGGCGGCGGCCCGGGCGTGCCCACGGATGCTGGAAATGCGTCCATCAGGCCGCGGTCAAAAGCCATCTGTTCCGGCGTGTAGTCGTGATCCTGGTCGGCGGTCGAGGCCTGGCTGCGATCGAGGCGGAAAGGATTGGTGGCGCCGGCGCCGTTGGCCGTGTTGGTCGCATTGGGATTGCCGGTCAGCAGCTCTCCGGTCAAACCGTTGACGCTCGGAGTTCCCGGCTTGGCCACAAACCGTGGCTCGCCCGGGAGATTGGCTGCATACGGGTAGGTCCCAAAGTAGTGATCGAACGAGATGTTTTCCTGAAAGATGACAACCAGGTGCTTGATCGGCGTTGCGGTTTGTCCGTCGCCATGCGACCCCTGAGCAAATGTAGGAACGGGGACAGGGCCGGCGGCAAGCAGCGCCACCAGCGCAGACGCAGCAAATTTCTGCATTTTTTTGACCTCCTCATCAACCCTGAAACGAGTGACTTGCCAGTTGTAGGAGATCAAGATGAGAGCAGCGTGAACAACCGGTGAAGACAGGACAAATTCATGATGATGTGAGAGATGGCTCCCCGGTCCCGCGCCCGGAGACCGGGGTAATTCGAGCTGTCCGTGTCTAAAATCCGGCGGTGAACTCGGCCTGCTCCGCCATCGCCACCTGCATTCGCGCCAGCGCGACGGGCTCGCCGTAGTGGGCGGCGACGGTCCTGGCCGACCGCGTGTTATTCAGGTACGGCTCAACCGCGGCCAGCTTGATGCTGGATGCAGCAGCCATGCGCTCTACCGCAGCTTTGCTGGAGATGGACTGCACCAGCGCCAGGATTGTGTTCACAATGGTTCCCACGGCCTGAATCGCGGCCAGGGCGTGCTGCTGGCTGGCTGGGTTCACGATCTTGGCGGCCTGCAACAGAGCCGCATTCACCTGCTGCTCAAAGGTGACCACCTGGGTCTGCAGCTCGGCCAGCGTGCCTGCCGCAGGATTGGCCAGATACGCCTTTGCCTGCGCCACCAGCAGATTGGAGGCCGCGTCGAAGCCGATGGTCGCAACGGAAAAGATGGGCGCATCGGCCGGCGCCAGCAGCGCTGCGGTTGAGTCCACGGCGGCAACGGCGCTATCGAGGGCGGGCGTCCAGTTCACGATGTCCTGCGCCACGGTGATTCCTGAGCAGCCTTCGATCCAGGGCAGCGGCAGCAGCAAAACAATCAGCAGCCACGCGCGGAGTCTGGCGGCTGACTTGCTCGCCTGCTCAGTTGCTGACTCGCCTGGGTCTCGCGCCAGCAAGCCGAGCAGCGCAGTGGCAACCGCGCTCACCAGCGAAACGACTGTGCCGGCGCCGGCTGCGCCCAGCGTGACGCCCTGCTGTGAAAGCACGCCGGCCACGGTGACAACCGCAATCAGCACTCCGGCTGCCGATGTTTTGGGATGGTTCCAGATGTTCGAGATTGGATTCATGCGCAAAGCTCCTTCAGACCTGCCTTTAGTCTGGGCGATCGAAGGCGTAAATAATGCAATGCGCGCGCGCGGACAGAGTGCTTGAAATCAGGAGGTTGGAGCGGTCGAGAGCAGGCCCCGGCTTGACAGGATCGGGAACAAGGTCAGGAGCTGCGCTTCACGTAGCGCCGGCCGCTGATCTCATACTCCCCGCTCACCACCATGGCGATGGCCTCGCTATAGGCCTTGTGCTCCTCGGCAAGGATGCGCTCTGTGAGCGTGTGCGGAGTGTCGCTTTCGAGCACCGGTATGGCGCGCTGCAAAATGATCGCGCCGTGGTCGAGCTCGTTGTCGACGAAGTGCACCGTGCAGCCGGCCACTTTTACGCCGTAAGCGAAGGCCTGCTCCTGCGCTTCGAGGCCGGGGAAGGCCGGCAGCAGCGAGGGATGAATGTTGAGGATGCGATTGGGAAACGCCGCGACGAACTCGGGCGAGAGCAGCCGCATGTAGCCGGCCAGGCAGACGAGATCGACTTTGTGCGCGGTGAGGCAGGCGAGAACGTCGGCATCGTGCTCGACGCGCTTGCGGCCGCTGGAGACAATCACTGCGTGGGGCAGGCCCAGTTCCTGCGCCTTCGCGAGACCGGCGGCATCGGCCACGTTCGAGATCACAACGGCAATCTCGACGCCTTTGAGCCGCCCGGCGCGGATCGATTCGGCGATGGCCAGAAAATTCGATCCGCGGCCGGAGAGCAGAATGCCCAGGCGCACCGGACTCGCGCTCATGTGTACTGCACCCGGCGTTCGCCTTTGACCACGCGGCCAATCAGGTAAAACTTCTCTTCGGCCCGGTCGAGCAGGTTCTTGGCGCGCGTGAATTTGGCCGCCGGAATGGCCGCGATGAGCCCGACGCCCATGTTGAAGGTGCGCATCATCTCGTCCTCGCTCACCTGGCCCAGCTGGCGCAGATGTTCGAAGATCGGCAGCACCGGCCACGAACCCAGCTCCACCTGCGCGGTTACGTTCTTGGGCAGAATGCGTGGCAGGTTATCCGTAATGCCGCCGCCGGTGATGTGCGCCATACCGGTGGTGAGCCCGGCCGTCACCAGCTTTTGAATCACGTGCAGGTAGCTGCGGTGGGTCTTCATCAGCGCCGCGCCAGCCTTCTCTTTGATCGCCGTCACGTATTGCGTGGCCTTGTAGCCGCCCACCTCGAAGAGCAGCTTGCGCGCCAGCGAGTAGCCGTTGGTGTGCAGGCCGGTGGAGGGCATGCCGATGAGCACGTCGCCGGCCTTGATGCCCACGCCGGTGATCAGCTTGTCGCGGTCCACGGCGCCCACAATGAATCCGGCCAGGTCGTACTCGCCGTCGGTATAGAAGCCGGGCATCTGCGCCGTTTCGCCGCCAATGAGCGCGCAGCCGTTGGCCTTGCAGGCCTCGGCCAAGCCGGTGACCACGTCTTCAGTCACCTCGGGGTCCAGCCTGCCGCTGGCCAGGTAATCCAGGAAAAACAGCGGCGTGGCGCCCTGCACGGCGATGTCGTTGACGCAGTGGTTTACCAGATCCGCGCCCACGGTGTGGTGCAGGCCCAGCTCGAAGGCGACTTTGAGCTTGGTGCCCACCCCGTCTGCCGAGCTCACCAGGATGGGGTTCTTCCAGCGCTGCGAGTCGAGCCGGTAGAGCGCGCCGAAACCGCCAATCCCTCCTAAGACGTTGCGATTGAAGGTCTTTTGCGCCAGGAACTTGATGCGCTCCTTGGCGCGGCTGCCGCTGGAAATGTCCACACCGGCGTCTGCGTAGGTCACGGATTTGGTCTTGTTTTCGTTTGGCACGGTGCAGGCTTTCTCTGTGTAGAGATTGGGTTCGGCGCGGAGGTCCGGAAGTGAGAATTCTAGCAGGATTCGCAGGCCGTAAATCCACAGCGGGTGTTGCGGATCATGGGAAGTCAGCTCTACATTATGTCTTTCACAAACCCATAATGGAAGTGTCAAACTTTAATACACGATTGCATTATTTTTCAGTCTTTTTCTTTGGGAAGCAGGGATTTCCCGCCGACGAGCGCCATAAAACTAGCCACAAGCAGAGGAGTTCCGACGCTGTTGTCATTCTTGGCCACATGCCGATACAAACCCACAATAATACCGCCGACGCAAACCCCGGTAAGGATCATGTTTTTCGCGGTATCGTGATTGAGGCGTTTTTTGCGAAATTCGTGATCGCGTTCGCCTTGCTTGTCACGAAATTTAATGGTTTCCTTAAATCCCTCCAGCTTGCATGACTCCTCGTGCCTCTCAGTTTCCGCCACGATCTTAGCGGTCTCCGGGTCTGGCCCCGATGAGCTGCGAATGAACGCAGCCATTACCGAAACCACAGTTTTCATTTCAGGAGGGAGTTTTTCTAGCTCTTTTGCGGCGATATATTCAGCCGGAACCACCGACGCTGATTCAGCAGCGGCGGCTGACTGATCTGGAGATGGGACTATCGGAGAATCGCTCATTTACTCTTGGTGCGAACCACGTATCGACCAAGGGCCTTTGCGATCCGAGCCATAAAATCAGCATAGACGGACGCCACCGGTACCTTCGTTACAGTGAAGGTCATGTGGCTTTCATCGGCCATCTCGATGCGGTAGTAATTGGCAGAGTCTTTCTTGCGAAGTTCGTTTGCTTTTCTTACCGCCTCATCGAGCGTTAAAGCATGCTGATCCGCTTCATCAAAGTTAAAGCGTTCATATTCAGTAGCTTCAAGCGTTGGCATAGCAAAACCCCTTTGGGATTGCAATCATAGCATACGGCGCTACCATTGCAATACATTTCGTAAGTGTTAGACGCCTCTCCTGCGTTACGTGCCGCTTTTTTCCGCTCTTGTGCC
>JBAUCP010000134.1:0-1543 GCA_049677625.1 Occallatibacter sp.
GTCTTCACCAGCTCGTCCCAGCCGAACTCTTCGCGCAGATCGCCGTTCCGCGCAAGTGCCCACTCCTTCAACGGCCCGCTCGATGCAATCGGGAAAACGGCGGCGCAGATATAGACGCTGACAAATGCGAAGGCCGCAAAGTAGGCAGTCTTGATTGCACGCCGGCCAATCGAGGGCACGGAACTCAGCCATCGCTCGCTGATTGCCGCGCCCATGGCGATCAGCATCGGATACGCGCCGGCCGTATAGTAGCCGCGGCCCTTCCCAAAGAAGAACAACGCCACGGGAACGACGAACATCCATGCCATCATCCGGTAGCGGCGGTCGCGCAGAAAGCCCACGAGCCCCACGAGGCACAGCGGCGCCGCGGCTACGTTGATGCAGACAAGCGCCTGGTCTTTCCAGAATCCGTTCGCGCGGCCCTCGCCCACGTCGCGCGCGTGAATGTGCTGCAAAAAGTGGTACGAGATAAAATCGTGGCGCGCCAGCCAGATGAAGTTCGGCGCAAACATCGCGAGCGCCAGAGCAATGCCGCCCCAAAACCACCAGCTCCTTGCGAACTTCCGCGCCTCGGTGAGCGCCACGCCGGCGAGAATTCCAGCGACGTAAAACACGATCGCATATTTGGTGAGCAGGCCCAGGCCCACGGTTGCGCCAATCGCCATCCACCAGCGTGGATCGCCGGATTTGAGCAGCCGGACCGTGAAGTACGCAATCAGAATCCACCACAGGTAATCGAATGCGGTGTACTGGAATTCAGTCCCTTCAAATAAACAAAGCGGCGAGAAGGCCACGGCGAGCGCCGCAGTTGCCTGCGCCGGCCGTCCTCCGCCCAATTCGCGGGCCATAAGTCCGGTGATGACGATGGCTGTGGCCTGCGCCAGCACGGCAAACAGCCGCAGCCCGGTCATCGAAAGCCCGAAGAGCGCCAGCAAAATGCGCTCGAGAAAAGGCGTGAGCGGCGGATACGCTACGAATCCCCAGTCAAGGTGCCGCGCATCGCTCAGAAACTGCAACTCGTCGCGATGAAACCCATAGCTGCTGTTGGTGAGCAGATGGGCAAGCACGATTGCCGCCGCAATCGTCGCCAAAATCGCATCGTCGCTGCGGCTTTTGCCGCGTTGCGCGCTCTCGCCGCGTTCGATTGAAGGCGCATTACCGGCCTGCACCATTCCTGCCTCCGTGCCTTACTCGATCCTTACGTACTCACTGAGGCTTCGGTTCCTGAGCGCCGTTCAAGCGCCGAGGGAACACGGACTGACGCCATGCCCGCGGCCGTGGCCGCCTGGATTCCGAGCGCCGTATCTTCAAAGACCAGGCAATCCCCAGGCGCGATGCCGAGCCGCGCGGCGGCCGTCAAGAAAGCATCCGGCGCCGGCTTGCTTCGCGTGTAGTCCTCCGCGCCCACAATCGTGTCAAACCGGTCGAGCAGTCCAAGCGTGGTCAGCGAGTTCAACACGGACTCCCGGCTGCTGCCTGAGACCACCCCCATGGGAATCACCCCATAGTGCGATTCAATCTGCTCGAGCACCTCCGGCACCGC
>JBAUCP010000135.1:0-2356 GCA_049677625.1 Occallatibacter sp.
GTGTGGGCGGTTCGTTCTGGTTCATGATCAGAATGTCCAGGTCGCCATCGTTGTCGAAGTCGCCAAACGCGCAGCCGCGGCTCACATGCGCCGATGCCAGCGCGGGCTGATCGCCGTATGGAATCTCCACAAACGTTCCATCTCCGCGATTGCGAAAGACTATGCGCGGCCCGCGCCTCGGATACTGCGGCAGCACCGGCTCCAGCTCCGGATAAATCTGTCCTGTCACCCAGAAAATATCCGGATTGCCATCGTTATCCAGATCGAGCAGTCCCACGCCCCAGCTCACGAACCTTCGCTCGCGCACCAGCCCGGCCTGCGCCGTTACGTCCTCGAACTGCCCCTTGCCCACGTTGTGGTAGAGTCCGGTCGCCTGGTTCATCAGGTGAGTCCTCACCACGTCCAGCCGTCCGTCGCAATCGTAGTCGCCGATGCCCAGACCCATCCCCGCCATCTCCATCCCGTCACCGCTCAGCGCCACGCCGCGCAAGAGTCCCTCGTTGCGGAATGTCCCGTCGTGGTTGTTCATCAGCAGCATGCTGGGCGTGGTGTCGCAGGCCACCAGAATGTCCGGCCATCCATCCTCGTCCGCATCGAAGGCCGCGGCCGTCAATCCATACGACCCGCGCATCGCCGCCACGCCCGACTCCTTCGACACATCGGTAAACGTGCCGTCGCCGTTGTTGCGATAGAGCAGGTGCGCAGGCAGCGGCAGCCCGCTCGGCCCGCAGTTCACCGCGACCCCGTCGAAGTTGCAGTTTGGCCGTTCGAGCGAGGGCGTTGGAGCGGTCTTCAAATCCACATCCGCGTAGTTGGCCACAAACAGATCCAGCCATCCGTCGCGGTTGTAATCCACAAACGTGCACCCCGAGCCGAAGCGAACCCTGTTCGACCCCAGCCCCGCCTGCGCCGTCACATCCGTAAAGCTCCCGTTGCCGTTATTGCGATACAGCCGGTTCTGCCCGTAATAAGTAATGAACAGGTCCTCGAACCCGTCGTTGTTGTAGTCGCCAACGCACACGCCAACCGCCCAGCCAGCGTCCATCAGCCCCGCTTCCTGGGTCACGTCGGTAAACGTGCCATCGCGATTGTTCCGGTAGAGCCGGTTGCTCGCACCCGCCGGTATGGATTCAAGCTTTCGCCCGCCAAGAACAAAAACATCCAGCCAGCCATCGTTGTCGTAGTCGAAGAAGGCGCACCCGCCGCCCATGATCTCAGTAATATAAGTAGCCTTCATTCCCTCGCCATAAAACATCGTCCTGGTAAGCCCGGCCGCCTCGGAGACACCGACGAACCGCGAAAAAGGCGCCGGCGTTGCCGATTTCACTTCTAGTCCCGCCGCTTCACCGGGCAACACCGCAGCCGCAATCACCCCCGGCACGCAGCCAAGCACGCGCCGGCGCGACCATCCGCCCAGAGACGAAGACCGCTTCACTGTACCGGTTCCTGCGCCAGCAACTGGCCAAGCTGCCGCGCGCTCGCGTTGTTTGGATCGAGCGCCAGCGCCCTGGCCAGCGCCTGTTTCGCATCCGCCCACTTGCCCTCCGCCGTCAGCGCAGCCGCAAGATTCACCCACGCCACCACAAAGGAGGGCGAAGCCTTCACCGCCGCGCGAAGGTAGCCCTCCGCACCCGCCGCATCGCCCGCGCGCACCGCCAGGTAGCCCATCTGGTTCTCGGCCTCGGCAAAATCAGGCTTCAACCGGATCGCCTCTTCAAGCGCCGTCTTCTCGCCGCCCACATCCTTATTCTTGTCGAGCGCCATCCCGAGCTTGTAAAAGATCAGCGCCTCATCGGGATCGATCCCCGCCGCCTGCCTGTAGAGCGCAGCCGCACGCGCGGCATCGCCCGCCGCAATCGCCTGGTCTCCACTCTCCGCCTCGCCCGCGGCCTGCGCCCTGTCAGTCTGCGCCTTCTTCATCTGCTGATAGACACCCAGTGCCGACTGCGCCTCCGCCGTCAGTCCCAGCCGTTCCAGAACCCTGGCCAAATCGAACTCGACCTCCGGCTCGCGATCACCCGCCGCAATCGCCTTCTCGAGACTCCGCCGCGCGCCAGCCAAATCGCCTAGCTGCGCCAGCGCGTTGCCCAGCGCCGCATAGCACTCGGCCTCTCCAGGGTTCAGCGCAATCGAGCGCTCCAGATGCGCACGCGCCGTCTTCGCATCCCCGTCGTGCAGCTCCATCAACCCGTTCAGATACAGCACTTCCCATTGCTCCGGATACTGAGCCAGCAGCTTCCGCCCCAGGGTCTGCGCTTTGTCCGAATTCCGCGCCACCAGAATGCGCAGGTAGAGCAGTTGCGTAGCCTCATCGTCGGGATGCCGCTCCAGCGCCCGCTCCAGCACCGCGTACGCA
>JBAUCP010000136.1:0-8540 GCA_049677625.1 Occallatibacter sp.
CTGTTCACGCTGGTGCTGGGCTCCACGAACCCTTGCAACAACGGAACCAGCGGACCTCCCGGAGCGGCCTGCCAGCTAACGGCGGAGTTCTCGCCCATAACCGGCACGGCAGCCGGCACAATTAATACCACCGGGGCGATTAACTTCAGTCCCTCCGGCTCGGCCACGATCAACCTGTCCGGTTATGCGGCCACCTCTTCGCTCACTCCGCAGACCATTACCGGATTCACCCCGCCTGCCGCGCTTCTGGTCGGCCAGGTGATTACGCTTTCGGCCACCGGCGGCGGGTCAGGCAATCCGGTCGTCTTCAGCATCGACCCGGCGTCTACTTGCTCCGACTGCGCAACCCTCAGCGGAACCACACTGACGGCGGTCGCGGCCGGCTCCATCGAGGTCGACGCCAACCAGGCGGGCAACACTTCTTACGCCGCCGCGGCTCCGGTGAAGGTGACCATCGCGATCAGTACCGCGACGGCGGCCGACGTGCCTGGATTGCTGATGAGCCAGATCTCGTGGAGTTATCAGAGCGGCGCCTTTACGGACGGGCAGAATCCGGCGGGCGGAAGCTTTGCGGTGACCCAAAATGGCGAAATCGTGGTCGGAACCACCTATAACAACAAGGCGGACTTCGTGAACGCGAGTACCGGCGCCTTGATCAGCCAGGTGGCGATCAACGGTGGAGGCGTATTCACGACCGACAGCCAAAATAACCTCTACATGGGGCATCTTTACAGCTCTTCGGTCTTGAAGATTCCGTTTGTGAAAGGCGCGTATGTGCCCTTGAGCGATGTGGCGTCGGCGCCAAACTGCACCGGCACCGACACAGCTATTTGTACCGTTGGCTCTATTCCCAGCGGTGGAATGAAGGCGATTGCCTTTGATCCTGCGGGTAATCTCTATATGGTCACGGTTCCAGGATCGACTGGCATTAGCGCCAGCGCAATTTACGAGTGCCCGGCGAGCTGCCAGACTGGCGGCACCGCAACGCTGATCTACTCGGATGCAAATGCGGTCAGTCAGGTGGCCGGCGATCCTTGGGGCAATCTGTTCTTCACTGACGGCGTTTACGCCACTTCGACCGCCTTTAGCAACGATTCGGCCGCATCTTCCAACCTATGGGAACTGCCCTACACATCGGGAACGGGCTTTGCTGCAACGCCAACCCTGCTGCAGACCCTCACCGTCGCCTCTCCCGGCAGCTACGACAATCAGTTGGACGGCGTGGCCGTAGCCTCTAATGGCACCATCTACTACGCAGACCAGAATGACGGGACTTTTGCCATCCCCAACACGAAGGCAGGCGGTCCCGACACAGCGCATCAATATGCAGTGTCGACTCTGGGCGCAAAGGGAATGGAGCTCGATGCGAATGGCAATGAGTGGGTCGTGGTCTATCACTCCGGCGGCGATAACCTTGGCGAAGCTCTGCTAGGCGACCTCACGGCGCCTACGGCTCAACTGGACGGCGCCGCAACTACAGCTCCCGCCACCGTCATGGACAACGCTTTCGGATGTGGAACGGCTGCGAACCTCGAATTCACATCCTCTAACTCCGAGTTCTCCGCTACGGCCGGCACTTCGTGCTCGACCACTTCGGCCAATTTCACAACCCCGGTCTCCGCCTCCAACTACACGGCGACAATCAGTTTCTCTGCCACCTCGGGAGGACCTCAGGACGCGACCCTCAACGCGGTTGACGTCGCCAATGGAGGCACGGGGACTGCGACGGTTACCGGCATCGGCCAGGAAACCCCGCAGGCCATCGCCTTCACCGCGCCCACTGTCACCACCTACACCTATGCTTCTGGGTTGGCCATCCCGCTGGCCGCGACCGGCGGCGCATCCGGCAATGCCGTCACCTTCTCCGTTGACTCCAGCAGCACCGGCGCCGGAACCATCACCGGCGGCGTGCTGACGGTCACCACGGCGGGCAGTATCGTGATTGACGCCAACCAGGCCGGCGGGCTGGTGAACGCCATTTACTACTCGGCCGCGCCGCAGGCGCAGTTGACCCTGACTGTCGGCCAGGCTTCGCAGGCCATCAGCTTCACGGCGCCTGCCTCGCCGGTTACGTATGCCTCGGGATTGACGATCGCCCTCAACGCAACCGGTGGCGCATCCGGCAATCCGGTCACTTTCACCGTGGACTCGAGCAGCACCGGCGCCGGCACCTTCTCCGGCAGTACGCTCACGGTTACCACCGCGGGCGCAATCGTGATTGATGCCAACCAAGCCGCTACCGCGAACTACTCGGCTGCGCCGCAAGTGCAGCAAACAGTGGTCGTAAACCAGGCTTCGCAGGCCATCACCTTCACGCCGCCCTCTGCGCCGGTTCACTTCATCGTGGGCGGAATCACCGTCAATCTGGTTGCCACGGGCGGCGGATCGGGCAATCCGGTTGTCTTCACCGTGGACAAATCGAGCACCGGCGCCGGGACCATTGCGGGGAACGTACTGACGGTCACCGCCCTGGGCAACCTGGTGATCGACGCCAACCAGGCCGGCACCGCCAATTACCTGGCCGCGCCGCAGGTTCAGGAGACGATTGCGGTTCTTTCGGCGCTGCCTACGCAAACCATCACCTTTGCGAATCCTGACACGCAGGTCGTGGGCACTCCCTTGACGCTTACGGCCACGGCCAGCTCCGGCTTCGCGGTCAGCTTCACCTCGAGCACCACCTCTGTTTGCACCGTGGCTGAGTCGGGCTCAACCTGGACAGCGACCTTCCTGACTGCCGGCACCTGCACCATTACCGCCGCGCAGCCTGGCGACAATCTCACCTTTGCCGCCGCGCCGTCCGTTACCCAGACTTTTACAGTCAACGCCACCGGAGTACTTCCGGCTATCAACCTGAACTTCTCGCTGTCGTCTCTCACAATTCAGTCGGGAACCGTCGGGTTGACGCAGTTGACGGTGAACTCGCAAAACAACTTCACCGGAACGGTCTCCTTCGCGTGCAGCGGATTGCCGTCCGGTTACACCTGTACCTTCAACCCGAACCCCATCACGGTCCCGCAGGGCGGAGCCGCTACCACCTCGCTCTCCGTCAGTTCGTCCACCACGGCCTCGGCCGAGCGCCGTGACTCGCGGCCGATGTTCCCGTTGACGACGCTGGCCGTCGCTTTCTGCCTGCTGGGCTTCAAAAAGAGGAGCCGCCTCAAGCTGCTTCTTCTGGTTGCGGTGGGCCTGGCCGGATTGGGTCTGTTCTCCGGCTGCGGCGGCTCGTCCAGCTCCTCGCAGACCAAGGCCACCACTACCACAGCCACCGTAACGGCCACGTCCGGATCGGTGAAACAGTCCACCAGCTTCACGATCATCGTGGAGTAGGGTGCTTTGTTCAGGTTAAGCAAGGCGGGTCTTTTCACCCGGAGTGAAACGGCCCGCCCTTTCGCTATCGCACTTGTAGTCGCATCGCGGAGTCAGGAGGCGCAATCGATGCCGGGTTGGTTGAGCGGCTTGAAGGCACGCCGGCCGATGAAGTGAGGTAACGCTATCATGGCATGCGCGGGAACGCGACAGCGGGTTCAGAGATCGGCAATCGCGGGCCCGCCTCCGGCCGGAATGGCATTACTGCAGACTGGAGGAGGCACGAAAGATATCCGCAAGCGGCAAGGAAATGCAGTGGGTTCCGGGCGTTTTTCCGAGTTTGCCTCATGTATTTTGGGTCGTACGGGTGCCGCCGGCGTTTCTCGAATGCAGCGATCTCCTGGGGGGCAGATGATATCGAAATCACGAAATGAAGCACGGGAGATACGAATGGCAAGAGGGCCCGTGTGAAGGTTTAGTTCCGGCATCGCCCCGATGTGCAAGGAGGGCCGTGCAGTGAAACAAAACCGGCAGCGCGTTTTGAGCCGACCCTTCGAGTGCTGCGCCGGCATCGGGCTCTGGCGTCAAGTCCGGCAGTCCGCTCCGGCCAGCCCGGGAAGATTCGGTGCGGCCTCGGGCCGGGCGTGAAGATGAATCGATTTTTCAGGAGAAGATGCAAGGTCAGTGTTTCAGAAAATGCAATTCGTACTCACTCGCTCCACGGTCCGCATCGGGCCCTCGGGGCTTGCGATGCAGTTCGTCCGCAATCCGGCTGAAGCGGCGGGTTGCGGCCCGCATCTGCGCGGAAGAACGGCAGATGCGGGTCGCAGGCGGCGGCCGGCTTGCGGTGTATGCCTGGGGACAGCCATGCCAAAACACGAGAAAGGGCAATGTGATTTTGCCCGCGGTACCGATCCCATCCCATGAAATTTGGCTTGACAGGGCTTGCATCGAAGCCTCAAAATTTGGTCCCGATCATGCAGAACGAGAAATCTGCGCTCGGCAATCCCAGTTCGACGGGGCCGCGATTGTTTTTGAACCAGATGTCGCAGACGAAATAGGAACGTAGCCGACGGGGGGACTACTATGAAGTTCTTTTCAAGGATCAGGCCGACAGCCTTGTTGCTGATAGTGCTTATTTCCGTGCTCGTGTTCTCGCAATCGCGCGCCTTCGGGCAATCGACCGGCAACGTGACCGGGGTGGTCACCGACTCGACCGGCGCATCCATAGCGAAAGCGACGATCGTCTTGACGAATAAAGAGACCGGAATCACGCGCACGACGACCAGCAATAGCGACGGCGCCTTCGCCTTCGCCGGCGTCATCCCCGGCACGAGCTACGAGTTTGAGGTCACTGCCTCGGGCTTCCAATCCTGGCAGTCGCAGAGTTTTCCGGTGCGCGCCGGCGATCAATTGGGCTATGCGGATATCAAGATGCAAGTAGGCAAAGCCACTTCGGCGGTCACGGTTGAAGCCGCGACCGACTCCGAGCTGGCCACTCTCGACACCGGCGAGCGCAGCGATATTATCACCGCCAAAGATCTGAACACTCTGACTGTGGTCGGCCGTGACGCCACGGAGCTGATCCGTATGCTGCCGGGCTACTCCATGTCTACGGGCGACCAGGGTCTCTTTAACCGGCCCGGATACAACACGGCCGTGGTCGGCCTGAGCGGTCCCACCGGGGCCTTTTCGGCCAATGGCGCCGGTCCCACCGGCATCGCGGTGCTCACGGATGGCGTCTCTCTCACCGATATCGCCTCAAACTCTGGATCCGTGCAGCAGATGAACATTGAGATGGTTTCCGAGGTTAAGGCCACGAGTTCGTCCTTCGGCGCCTCCACGGCCAAGGGGCCAGCCGTAATCAGCGCATCGAGCAAGACCGGCGGCTCCACGTTTCATGGCGAGGGTTACTTCGTTGGCCGCGATTCGGTCTTCAACTCCAACGACTGGTACGACAACTTCCTGCGCCAATCTCGTCCGAGTGGACGGTATTTGTATCCCGGCGCGCAACTCGGCGGTCCGCTGCTTCTCCCCTTCACCAGTTTCAATCGCAACCGGGACAGGTTGTTCTTCTTCGCGGCATACGAGTATTACAACCAGGTCTTCGAGGCCAATCAGCAGGCCCTGTCGGCGTGGGTTCCGACGATGGCGGAAAGGCAGGGAGATTTCAGCGCCGGATCGCTGGACGCCGAACTCTGCGGCGCCCGGCCCGACGGCAATCAGAACCCCAACGCCATCCTGGCCATGTGCGACGTCGATAACTATCTGCCCAATGGCACCATGGTGGCCAATAACAATGCCAACAATTACGCCAATTCCTCCGGCGTCGCGCTGGTGAACTGGTTCCCGAAGCCGAACGCCGATCCGTTCACCAATCCCTTCGGCTACAACTACATTCAGCAGCTCACCCAGCAGCAGAACGGGTCCCAGTTCAAGGCCACGCTGCAATACAAGATCAGCGATGCCAGCAGCCTGTTCCTGGTCTACGGCCTGCAGAGAGAGGTCGACGAGGATCCGGTCGATCTCGGTTCTTTCCCGACCGGCTCCGTGCCCTATCCGGGCAACGTCACCACGGGCGATGTATCGAACGTTTTGTCGGCGAGCTATACGCGCTCTTTCGGCTCTACCCTTACCAACGCATTCTCTGCCGCTATGTCGTTTGTCAGCCTTCCCGGCAAGATGGGTACCCCGCTGGCCGCGCAGCGGTTCGACATGAACGCTTACAACGGCGGCAACGGCAACTTCGACTATCTGGGCATGTACAAGAACAACGGCGATTATTCAGTCCCCGCCGTTGGGTCGGGCGGCAGCAACGGCTATCCGAATCTGCTCATGCCGGGCGGGTTTTACAACAACCAGATCCATACCAAGAAGGTCGATCCGATTCTCCAGGACGACCTGAGCTGGCAGAAGGGGCACCACTTCCTGCAGTTCGGCGCCTACTGGGAAACGGGCACTTACAACGGCATCGCCGATCCCGGCGCCTACCCGCAGGGCCAGTATACGTTCAACCCACTCAACGGTTATTTCGAGTTCAACTCGCAGGTCAACCAGGCGCCCTATAACGGCTGCCAGAACCCCAGCTCAGCCGGTACGCTGCGCAACTCCGGCGCCAGTTATCTGGGAAGCTGCTTCAATCCCACGGCGTTGATCTATGAGGGTTACGCGGATTCCTACAGGCAGACCAATTTCACGCCTCTGGTGGATATGCGTTACACGACGCTGGCCGGGTATGCCAACGACCAGTTGAAAATTCACAACCTGACGCTCATCCTCGGCATCCGGCTGGAGCATCTCGGTCCCTGGGCAGACCGTCATAACAACGGCCTGGCGTCGTTTTCCGACAGCCTCTATAGCACGCAGTGCGGAGGCTACACGCGTACCTGCACCGGCCTCAGCATGCCGGGCATGACGTGGTCTTCCCAGAAAACGGGCGTATCGAACTCGGTAAACGCGCCGCAATCGATTTACTTTACTCCGCGCCTGGGCGCGTCCTGGGACATCTTCGGCAAGGGCCGGACTGTCGTGCGCGGCGGATGGGGTATCTACCGGAATCAGGAGCAGTTCAATCCCTATGCCTTGGCCGCAGCCACGGCCCAACAGTACAAGACCACCAACATCGTGGGGCCGTTGACCTTTAATCAGGTCGACTCCCAATCGCCCATCAATCCTCCCGATTTCAATGCCTATGCGCTCTCCGCGGGTGACACCCATCGTCCCGTCTACTACGAATACAACCTGGGAGTCGATCGGGAATTGCCCTGGCACTCGCACCTGTCGGCCGCGTACGTGGGCAGCCATGACATCAATCTGGGCTCCTATAACGGCAGCACCTACAACAGCGCATCGGACATCAACCTTATCTGCGGCATCGAAAGCGGCGAGCCCGGCTGCCCGAAGAATCAGAATCCGAATATGGTGGTCTCATCAACGCCCGACAATTTGTTTGGCATCGATGCATCGTACTCCGCGCTCTGCAACTATCAAGGTGGCGCTCTGTGCGACGCGAACGGCGTTGCCGGCCAGCCGCTTTCCAGTTTTGATACCGCGGAGCAGGACTTCTACCGTCCGTACCCGTTCTACCAGCACATCTACCAGTTAAAGCACAACTTCTACTCGAACTACAACAGCGCGCAGATCCAGTGGAACAAGGCCGCGGGCCTGATTTCCTTCGGCGCCAACTATACCTTCGCCAAGAATCTGGCCACCGCCTCCTCCTACAACAACAACCTGGTCGATCCCATCAATCTGCGCAACGATTACAACCCGGTGTCGTACGACCGCACGCAAGTCTTCAATGTCCACTACCTGCTCGACCTGGGAAAACGCTACAAGGGCGGCAGAAGGGTACTTTCCGAGTCGCTGAATGGATGGCAGGTCTCCGGCGTTTCCACCGTACAAAGCGGATTCCCGCTGGCCTCGGAAAACGGTGAAAACTTCGGTTTTGGATACGGTTCGATTTTGCCGGTGCAGGTCTTGTATCCAACCCAAACGAACCCTCAATCGGCGCAGAATTGCCAGACGGAATTCGGCATCCCGGGCGAGTCTGGCGGGGGGCCACATCCTGGAACGACTTACTGCACCCAGAACATAAATCCGGTTGTCTGGCTGGGCACGCCGGATGTGCAGTTGATGCCGACCATCAAGGGAAACGTGACCGGCGGACCAAAGTCGCATGAGTTCGTCAACCCGCTGGGATTCGGGCTGCCGTTGCCTGGCAGCAACGGAGTCTTCCGGCTGCCGTACCTGCGCGGCCCGGCATATCTCGATCACGATGTGACTGTGTTGAAGAACCTTGCCATGGGCGAAGGAAAGAACCTGCAACTCCGCATGGCAGCTTTCAACGTTTTTAACCACCCGCTGGTTTCTTTCAACAGCAACGATACGACCAACCTGCAGCTCGGATTCCAGAACGCGACTGCGGGACAAGCCCTCACCTCGAACGTGCTCCTGCATCAGGATTTCGGGATTGCGAATATCAAGGTCGGGAACCGGCTGGTCGAGTTCGAGGCGAAATATTCGTTCTAACGTGTCTTTATCCGCCCGGCCGTGAAGGGGAACCGACAAGCGGCCGGACGCGGGACTGGCAGGCGGCGGGCAAAGGCGGGCCGGCCGGTCAGCGAATTCAAGAGAGTGCGGCATTCGCCTTATGCCGTAACGATGGATGCGGCGGCCAGGAAGCCGCTCGCAAGCGCAGTTCGGATTGAGTTTGTTGGAGGGGAGTGTATGGC
>JBAUCP010000137.1:0-3550 GCA_049677625.1 Occallatibacter sp.
CGTCGTCACCATCAATTCCGTCACGTTCCAGGATGGTACGCGCACGATCACCGAAGTTTTCTCCTTCTCCACTAAAGTTTCCGCCCCGCGTCGGCACGATGTGGTGTGGCTCATGGCCATCGGGGAACGGCTGATGATTGGCCTTTTCCCAGTTCGCACGGAGAATGTCAGGATGTGTAGCGCTAGTGCTCATGTCGCCGCGATCCGAGCGCGGATCGCCCAGCCGTCGCAAATCAGCCTTCGTTAGCTTGCTTTTTCCCTGTAGGCGCGAGGCTGGTTTTTCGAGCTTCAGGTTAGGCTGATCCCGGACATCGTCGGGCGTGTTCGGATGGTCTTGCTGTGGCGCCGCTCCCGCGTTGGCGCCGTGAATGTCCAGCTTCCTCTCCAGAACAGCCAGGGCGCGCTCGGGGTTGTTCGCGTAATCGCGCTGGAATTGCTCCCATTCCTCGCCGTTGAAACCAAGTTCTCCGGGGTCCGTTTTTCCGCTGCTTGCCAGTCTGTCGAGAAGAGCATCCAGGCGCTGCTGTGCGGATGAGGCGGACGAAGATGGACCCTTTCCGCCCGGGCTGCCAAGCCTGTCTGTCGCTGCCGGCTTCCCTTTCGCGCCGCCGCCCCTCTTCGCCACCGGCGTCACGTCGCCTTTCGCGCCGCCGCCCTTTTGCTCTGCCGCGGCCGAATTGGCCTTCGCGCTGCCACCCTTCTTCGCGGCCGCAGCAACCTTGCCCTTCGTGCCGCCGCTCTTCGCCGTAACCGTCACCTTCCGCTCGTCGGCAACGTGTTCCGTCTCGCGCATCGTCGTCGGCTTGGCCTTTGCCGCATTGCCTTTGGCGGCCGCCGCCGGTGCATCTGCGGCATCCCCCGCCTTCATCGATTTAACTGCGCTCTTCCCGGCCGCCGCATCCGTAGTCTGCGTAGCGCTGGCGGCCGCCGGATCATCAGCAATTGCCGGCTTCAGTGCGCGTTGCTCTGCCACCGGTTCAATCTCTGGGCCGCCCGCAAGCTTCGTGAGCCCGTGTGCTGCAGCTGCAGCTAGGAGCGGAACCATCTTGTCCGCGCAGTCCAGGCTCAGGCCGGAACGGCACGCGTTGAATGCCTCGTGCACCATCAGGCCGCTCTGCGCGGCCATAAGGGTCACTCCCATCGGTGGGTTGACCGCGGAAACCAACGCACCCTGCACAAACGCTTCCGGCGATGCGATCTGATCAATCGGAGCCAGAATCGCCTGCTGGTGTTCCCAGTCTGCCTTTCGTTTCGCCCGCTCCAATTGCTCGTGCGCTTTTTCGAGCTCCGCCGCATTATAGCCGTCGCGAATGGCGATGACCGACACCTTCTCATCCTCAGTAAAGAGCCGACGAGGCTCCTCCTCCGGATCGATGTCGTAGCCGTACTCCCAGACCTCTTCGCCGCTCGGATTCCACAATCCATCGTGCAGGCCGTGCTTATACGCGTACACAGAGAGATGATTGACCGCCCTCTCAATTCGTTCATTGATCGGCGTGACCCGAATCCTGCGATCTTCCTCATCCCTTTTCCGGATCTTTTCGGAGAATTCGTCATTTGACTTGTAGATGTCCTCGTCGGTGGGGCAAGCATCCGGCCCGCAAAGGTGGTCCCCGTCTCGCTGCACGCTCGGCCTGTCCTGCTTTCCAACGTTCGGAGCGACTGGCGCGGCATGCCCATTCTGGATCTTCGCCGCGGCTGCATTGGCAGCCTGCTCGCCTGCGCTGTTCGCGGCTCCAATCCGCAGGCTGCCGGCGGGGGCGGGGCTCGTGCCTGACTGCTGCATCGTATGTGTCAGCTCGTGCGCCAGCAGCCGCCGCCCTTCGCTGCTCTGCGGCGAATAGCGCCCCGCAGCAAATGCAATTCGGTCGCCTACTGTGTATGCCAGCGCGTTCACTGAGCGCGCAGACTCTGCGGCCTGTGCGTCCGTGTGAATCCGAACTTTGCTGAAGTCATAGCCGAACCGCGGTTCGAAGTAGTCGCGCGTGGCTTTGTCCAGCGGCCGGCCGGAGGATTGGAGAACCCGGCCAACGACGGGAGGCGCGGCGTCGAGTTGGGCGGGCCCGGCGGCTTCTCTCTGCACGGCTGGCGCATTTTCCCGGCGTGAGCTGGCGCTGGCGGATTGCGGATGCATGTCGGCAGATGGGCGTGAAGGCGTGGCCGGGAGAGATTGCCAGCTTGAGTTCAGCACGGCTTCGGCGGTGCAGTCGGCTTCCTGTTCGAGGGCATCGCCGGGCACGCTGATGCGCAGGCCGGGCAGGAGATTGGGTTGCGCGCCGTTCGCCGTCTTCGGGTGCACCGGAACCGAGCCTGCACCTTTCCGTGACTGCACGAGCGCTTTGAATTGATCGGGTGTCAGCGTCCTTCCGTCGGCAGTCTCCACGTGGACATGGAACGACTGAACGCCACTCTGACTGCCAGTCCCGAATTGCATGATGGTATAGATATGGTCGTTGCGGTTGTTGATAAAGCCGCGGCTACCCGGGCCTACCTTCGGGTCTGGGTCGGGATTGAACTGAATGCTGCGATCGCCGAAGAAGCCGCGCATCAATTCCTCTTCGGCATCGATGCCTTTTTCGTGGGCCACCTCAAACTCCGTATGGCTTTCCCGTGTGGTTTGAGCAAGGGAGTCCGAACCCAGGCGGCCGGCGTAGTTGGGCACAGCATTCCGTTCGCGGAGAAAGTGCACAATATCCTCCTGCAGGCCGAGGTCGTCGCTCGCCAGCAGATCGTCGATATCCACGTAACCGGAGTGGTAATCGTCGAACGCGATCTGTGTGTTAAAGCCATGCTGCGGGTCACCCAGACGTCCATGGCTAGTGGTGATGCGAAGCGGAATCAGATTCGGCGATTTGACGTAGTCCACCATCTGTTTTTCGAAGTTGTTCAATTTGGTCGCATCGATCTCATTGAGCTTGGCGCCGGTTTTCGATTCGATGTTCAGAGAGTTCGAGTGGCCGAGGATGAACTTAAGGTTCGGTGAAATGGCGCTGAGCCGGTTGAGTAACTCCGGAACGCGGGCAAACCCGGAGACATGGGGCTGGTCGCGCAGCTCAATTTTGCGCTGCATCTGCCGCGAGGCGCCGCAGGGGACGGACGGCGCGGTGGGACCAGGTGCGGCCGCGTGCAGGGCGCGATTGGACTTGAATGCGCGTGAAGGGATGGCCGCGCCCGGATTGGCGGTGTGGGTCGCCGCTGCGGCCGGCGAGGTTTGTTGGATGGTGTGCGCGAGTTCATGCGCCAGCAGCCGCCGGCCTTCGCTGCTCTGCGGCGAATATCGCCCCGATGCGAAAGCGACGCGCTCGCCCACCGTGTAAGCCAACGCGTTAACCGCACGCGCTGACTCCGCAGCCTGCGCATCGGAATGAATCCGGACTTTGCTGAAGTCGTAGCCGAATCGCGGCTCGAAGTAGTCGCGCGTGGCCTTGTCCAGCGGCCGTCCCGAAGAGCTCAGCACCTGGTCCACGATGGGCGGTGCAACATCTTCCGCCGGTCCCGCCGCTTTTCTCTGCACAGTCTCCGACTTCTTCTTGCACTCCTCGCACTCGCC
>JBAUCP010000138.1:0-2962 GCA_049677625.1 Occallatibacter sp.
ACCTTGCACGATGGCAGAGACTCCACATAAATTGGAGAAACGCCTTAACTGTCCTGAAACGAGACATGCGCCACTCGAATACCACCCCAGAAACACGAAGAGCGCGGCCATCGCCGCGCTCCTCGCCATCCCGCTCCGCGCTCATCGCGCCGTGGCAAAGTAGCCCTTCTTCGCGCGCACCTGGTAGCGCCGGTCGTAGCAGTAGAGATAAATCGTTCGGAACGCCCCGTCGTACTTGAAGTCCGCCGGCGTGTAGTCCAGCGCGTACTGGCTGCGCAGCTCCGCCTCGATGTCTTCGAAGCTGGTCGACATCTCCTCGACCGAGGGCGGCCAGAAGACCTCGCCGCCCGTCTCTTCGGCCAGTTGTTGCAGCACCTTGTCACCCGCCCCGCGGCTCGGAGTCCAGTTGGTGCTGATCGCGTAGATGATCGTCTCCGCGCGCTCGCACTCCTTGATCGCCTCGCTCAGGTACACGCGGCTCTGGTTGTCCTCGCCGTCCGAGATCAGGATCATCGCCTTGCGCACCGGCTCCGGCCCGCGCTCGGTCAGCAGCTTGTCGCGGCAGGCCGTATAAACGGCGTCGAAAAGCGCCGTTCCGCCGCCCGGCCGCAGCCGGCTCACGCCCGTCTCCAGCGCGTCCAGGTCGTCGGTCCAGTTCTGCGTCACCGTCGGCGTCACGTCAAATCCCATCACAAACGCGCGGTCGTTCTTGGACTTGAGCACCTGCAGCAGAAACTCGGTGGCCGACTGCTGCTCGAACTGGAACCGCGAGCGGATCGAGGTGCTGGCGTCGATCACCAGGCCCACGCGCAGCGGCAGGTTGATCTGCTGGTGAAACGAGTTCACCTTCTGCGGCGCCTTCTGATCGTCCAGCAGCGCAAAGTCGCTCTGCTTCAGATTCGGGATGTAGTGCCCGTGCTTGTCGGTCACCGTAAAGATCAGGCTGACCTCGTTGGCGCCCGTCTGAAAGACCGCTGCGCCCGAATCGGACGGAGCCTGGCCGCCGGGCTGTGCCGGTTGGGTGTCCGCAGCCTGTGCGTTCGAAGACTGCGCCGCCGGAGCCTGCGCCGGTTGCGTCTGGGAACTCTGCGCGGGCTGAGCTGGTGTGCTCGTCGCGCCGGGCGCAGATTGCTGAGAAGTTGCAGCGGCAGTCAAAAATAACGCCGCTACCGCAAAAGAAAAAGAATTTCTGATCATCGCTTCCTCATTTTACCAATCTCACCCCCGCAGCCGCACGCGCTTCCTCATGTATCCTTTGATGCCTTTTCACCGGCCTCCAGCCGTCTCAGAAACCCGTTAAGCTCCTCAGGCAGCGGCGCTTCCAGCTCCAACTGCTTTCCTGTCACCGGATGCGCAAACTCCAGCCGCGCCGAGTGCAGAAAATTCCGGCCCAGTTTCAGTCTTTCCGGCTCCGCCTTCCGCCGCGCCGCCCGCGACTGAGCCGCATTGGCAGCCTGCTGATCCGTCAACTGCCCCGCACCGCCATAGAGCGTATCGCCCACCACCGGATGACCGAGCGACGCCATGTGCACGCGAATCTGGTGCGTGCGCCCGGTCTCGATCCGCACCCGCACCAGCGTAAACTTCCCAAACCGTGTCGCAATCCGCCGCACCACCTCGTAGTGAGAGACGGCCGAACGCGCATTTTCGTTAGGCTGCGTCGTCATCCGCGTGCGCCGCACGGGATCGCGGCTCACCGCCGCATTGATCGTGCCCTTGTCGCGCTTCACTTCGCCTTCGACAAGTGCGATATACGTTTTCTTCATCTGCCGGCCCGCAAACATCGCGCCCAGCGCCGCATGTGCACGGTCGTTCTTCGCCACCACGATCAACCCGCTTGTATCTTTGTCCAGCCGGTGCACAATCCCCGGCCGCAGTTCTCCGCCCGTGGAAGAGAGCGTCTTGAACCGGTGCAGCAGCGCAGTCACCAGCGTGCCTCTGCTGCGCGCATCTTCATTTTGTCCCGATCCTGCATGCACCATCATTCCCGCCGGCTTGTTCACCACCGCCAGGTCCTTGTCTTCGTAAATAACATCGAGCGGAATCGCCTCCGCCACAGCCTTGAGCGGCGCAGGATGCGGCTCGCCCGTCACGCAAATGCGCTCGCCGCCGCGCAGCTTCAGTGAAGCTTTCTCGCGCGCCCCATCCACCAGCACATCGCCCTGCTCAATGAGCAACTGCACCCGCGACCGGCTCACGCCCTCGAGCTGCGCCGCCAGAAACTGGTCGAGCCGCTGCCCGCGCGCCTCCGCAGCCACCTCGAACGCCCGCATCTCACTCATGCGCAGCCCCGTCGTTCAATCGCGCCCGCAGCGACTCTTCATTCCCCGCTTCTCTGTCATCCTGAGCGGAGCGAAGCGAAGTCGAAGGACCTGCTTTTCGTCCGCCCTGGCTATCAGGTAGGACCGCGCCACCCCCTCCATCTCCGTGCCCCATCCTTTCGACTTCTTTCTGTCGAAAGGGTGGGAAACCACTGTCCTCGGTCTCACTCTCACGCTCTCTCAGCACCAGCGCCCCCACCACCACCATCGCCACAGCCGCAACCTGCGGCCCATCCAGCGCGCCATGCAGCACCGCTCCGCGCCCCTCCGGATCGCGCCACAACTCGGTAAAGTAAATCGCCGCGCCCGCGCCCATCAGCCACAATCCGGCCACATCGCCCGTTTGCCGCCGCCTGGGCAGCCACGCAACCGTCACCACTGCCAGCGCCAGAAAGGCCACCGCCGCATACGCCTGCACCGGATGCAGCGCAATCCCCAGCGGCGTTCCGCTCCACAGGGCCGCCAGCGGACTGGTATACGTCACCGCCCACGGAACCGCCGCCGCGGTTCCATAGCCCGATCCAGCCAGCAGCGCGCCCAGTTGTTCCAATGTGAGCCCCACCGAGAGCGGCCCGGCCAGCGCGTCGGCCGTCGCCGCCAGCGGCATCTGGTGCCTGCGCGCATACCACGCCGCGCACACC
>JBAUCP010000139.1:0-5863 GCA_049677625.1 Occallatibacter sp.
GGGAGTGCAGGCGAGTTACACGTGGAGCAAGTCGATCGACGATACCAGCGACGTGATTGGCGGAACTGGTTCTACGGGAGCAGTCGCATCGGGATTCCCGCAAAACCCTTACGACACGCATCCTGAAAAAGGGCCGTCGTCATTTGATGTTACCCACGCATTCGGCCTGAGCGCGGCGCAGGACCTGCACCTCGACAGCGTGGGCTTTCTGCACCCGGTGAGCAGGATGGTGACGAATGGATGGGAGCTGCTGAGCATTTCGAGCATCTCATCGGGATCGCCGTTTACGGTCTTCTCCGGCATTCAACAAACCGGCGCGGGATCGAACGGCACCGACCGCCCCGATCAAATCGCAAAGCCGAATCTCTCCACGGCGCGCAAGGTGCGCCTGGACTACTTCGGCGAGGGCGTGAACAACGCCAGCGCGTTCTTTTCCATTCCGATTCACGTGGCCGGCGGCACGGGGCCGAACCAGGGCCGCTTCGGCGCGCTGGGCCGCAACACCTTTCGCGGGCCGGCTTACTACGATTTCGATTTCGCGCTCATCAAGGACACGCCCTTTGGCCGGCGCGCCAGCGGAGCCGAGCGCGTTGACCTGCAGTTTCGCGGCGAGTTCTTCAACCTGTTCAACATTGTGAACATGGGCCTGCCGGCGAATATTCTCACTGGCACGGGCTTTGGCGAGATCAGCAAAACCGCGGGCACCTCGCGCCAGATTCAGCTTTCGCTGAAGCTGATTTATTGATTCCACGCACAACGGTTGGCCGCGGACAAGCGCGTTTTGCTATAAAGGTCGCGCATATCTGGTGCGCCTTTCGGGCGCCGCGAGGGATTGCTATGACAATCGAACCAGGCCGGTCGATGCACCGGGTGATTCCGGCTTGCATTGCGCTTTTGCTGGGAGGTCAAATGCTGGCCGCACAGCAGACACACGCCCCTGCGCCGGTGCAGCATGAGCTGGACATGACGCTGGTGAAGCCGGAGACGGTGGGCTTTTCATCGGAGCGGCTGGAGCGGCTGCATGCGCTGATGCAGGAGACGGTGGACAAGAAGGAGCTGGCCGGCGCGGTAACGATTCTGGCGCGGCACGGCAAGGTTGTGGACTATCGCGCATATGGGCAGCGCGACATGGCCAGCGGCGCGGCGATGACCAAGGACACCATCTTCCGCGACTACTCGATGACCAAGCCGGTTACCGGCGTGGCCATGATGATTCTCTACGAAGAAGGCAAGTGGCTACCGTCCGATCCGATTTCAAAGTACATTCCGGAGTTTGCGCATCTGAAGGTCTTCAACGGCGTGGACGCGAGCGGCAAGATGATCCTGGTCGATCCCGATCATGCGCCCACCATGCGCGAGCTGATGACGCACACGGCGGGCTTTACCTATGGCAACGGGACCACGGCGGTGAACGCGATGTATCACGACCTGAAGGTGCGGCAGGCGGCGACCCTTCAGGAGACGATCGACCGGCTGGCGCAGATTCCGCTCGCTTATCAACCCGGCAAGGAGTGGGTCTACAGCATGTCGATGGATATCGAGGGCTATATCGTGGAGAAGCTCTCGGGGCAAACGCTGCCCGATTTCATGCGCGACCATATCTTCACGCCGCTGGGAATGAAGGACGCGGGGTTTTATGTGCCGGCCGGGAAGCGCGCGCGGTTTGCCACGCTCTATGAAAACGACGACCATGGCGGACTGAAGCTGGACACCACGAACGGCAGCGGCTTGGGCGATTACTCGGCGCAGCCCACGGCGCCCTCAGGCGGCGGCGGATTGGTTTCGACGGCCGAGGATTATTACCGCTTTGCGCAGATGCTGGGCTATGACGGGGAGCTGAACGGCACGCGGATTCTGGCGCCATCGACGGTGCGGCTGATGAGCGCGAATCATGTGCCGCAGAGTTTGCTCACCGGCGAGTGGGGCATTGGGCTGCAGCAGCTTCGCCCCGGCTTTGGCTATGGCTACAACTGCGCGGTGCTCTTCGATCCGCTGGAGGCGAACCTGCCGGATGGCAAGGGCACATTTTTCTGGGATGGCGCGGCGGGCACATGGTTCTGGGTGGATCCAACCAATGACATCGTATTCGTGGGCATGATCCAACGGCTGCGCGGAGGAACTCCAAACGTGGAGTACCTGAGCCGCAACGTGGTGTACCAGGCGCTGGTTGACCCGGCGAAATAGACAAGCTTATTTCAGGATGTCGAGCGCTATGGCTGTCATAGCGGTGATGCCGGTGGGAATCGCGGGTTCGTAATCGGGCGCGAAGAGCGCGGAGTGCAGGCTGGGCAAAGGCACGCCGGTCTTGCGGCTCTCGGCGAGCTTTTCAGGCTCGGCCGCGCCCAGCCAGTACATCACCATGGGAATCTTGTTGTCGAGCGAGAAGTGGCCCACGTCTTCGCTGGCCATGACCGGCGTGGCCGCGAGCACGTGATCGTTGCCCAGCACGGCTGCAGCGGCTGCGCGCACGCGCTCGGCGAGAGCTGCGTCGTTGTAGGTGACGGGCGTGGTGTTGCCCACGGTGAGCGTGGGCATGCGGTCGGCGGGAAGGCCGTAAGCCGCGGCCAGGCCGTTGGCAGTGCGGCGAATGTCGGCGATGATTTCGTCGCGCTGCGCCATCGAGTACGAGCGCAGCGAGAGGCCGAGCGTGACTTCGTCGGGAATGATATTGCTCCTGGTTCCACCGTGGATGGTGCCCACCGAAAGCACCACAGGCTGCTGCGGATCGATCTGGCGGCTGACGATGCTCTGCGAGACGAGCACAAACTCCGACGCGAGCAAAATGGGATCTTTGCCCGCCTGCGGCTCGGAGCCGTGGCCGCCGATGCCGCGGATAACCAGGTCGAGCATCGCCGAGCTGGCCATGAGCGGTCCGCCTTTCACAGCGATGGAGCCGGCCGGATAATCGGGGCTGTCGTGCTCGGCCAGAACAAAATCGGGACGGCCGAAGCGCTCGTAAAGCTGGTCGGCGAGCATGGCGGCTGCGCCTCCCGCGCCCTCTTCGGCAGGCTGGCCAATGAGCATCAGCGTGCCGTGCCACGCGCTCCTGCGCGCAGCCATCTCGCGCGCGGCGCCCATGATCACGGTCATATGCAGGTCGTGGCCGCAGGCATGCATCACGCCCACGGGCTGGCCATCGGCGCCGGTGGCGGTCACATGGCTCGCATAGTCCAGGCCGGTCTTCTCGGTGACGGGCAGTGCGTCCATGTCCGTACGGATCAGCAGCCGCGGCCCCGCACCGTTTTCCAGAATCGCAACCACGCCATAGGCCTGCGTGCCGTCAGTGTATTTGCCCACATGCTCCGTCACGGTATAGCCCAGCTTGCGCAGTTCGCCGGCCAGAAAAGCCGAGGTCTGTTGTTCGTGGCGCGAGAGCTCGGGGTTTTCGTGCAGATGTTTGTAGATAGCAGTCAGCGCGGGGAGCTGGCTTTGCGCCGATTCAGCCAGGCCGGCAGTGCTTTGCGCGGCCGCGGGCAGAGCGGCAACAAGAAGAGCGGCGGCTATTCGCAAAAGCATGTGCGGCAATCTCCACGGAACGGTCTGCTTCCTGCGCCAGCGTAGCATATTGAGGCGCTCGGGAAGCGCAGCGGCAGAATTTCCGATTAAGGCGGGAACTTTTCCCACCCCTATTGCGTTCCCATAGGGAGCGGCGTATGCTGCGCTCTATGGGTTTGCCATAGGAGAGGCCGATAGGAGATATCAGTGGGCGGAAAAACGGATGTGTGGCAGGGCACGCTGGCGCTGATGGTGCTCAAAACGCTGGAGACGATGGGACCGCAGCACGGCTACGGCCTGGCGCGGCGCATCGAGCAGACCAGCGGCGACAAGCTGCAGTTGAACTACGGCACGCTTTACCCGGCGCTGCTCAAGCTGGAGCAGGAGGGGACCATCCGCTCGCGCTGGGGCGTGTCGGAGAACAATCGCCGGGCCAAGTTTTACGAGCTGACCAGGGCCGGGCAGAGGCATCTGCGCAAGGCGGCGGCTGAGTGGGAGCAGACAACCGAGCTTCTGGCGCGATTTCTGGCCCAAGGCGGTGAAGCGTGATGAAGATGCTGCGAGCATTCTGGCTGCGGTTGAGCGGCCTGATGCACAATCGGTCGCGCGCCCGGCACGCGGAGGACGATTTTGCCGCGGAGCTTGAATCCCATGTGGCGATGCACACTGAAGACGGCATTCGCGCCGGGCTGAGCGCCGGCGAGGCGCGGCGGCAGGCGTTGATTAAACTCGGAGGCGTGGAGCAGGCGCAGCAGGCTTATCGCGAGCGGAGCACGCTGCCGTGGGTGGAGAATGCGTTGCGCGACGTGCGGTATGCGCTGCGCAGGCTGGCGCGGCAACCGGTTGTGACTCTGGCGGCGGTGATTTCAATCGGCCTGGGGGTTGGCGCGAATGCGACCATCTTCTCGATGGTGAGCCGGTTTGTGCTGCGGCCGGCGGCGGTGGGCGAGCCCACAACGCTGCTTGCTCTGCAGACCACGCACAAACCCGACGGATCAAGCAACAATTTTGCCTTTCCGCTCTATCGCGATCTGCGCGACGATGCGCAATCGTTCTCGGGCGTGGCGGCGTACGACGAGCTGCTGCCGGCCTCGATTGGCGGCTACGGCGAACCGGAGCGCGTGTGGGGCCAGGCAGCGACAACGAATTTCTTCGATGTTCTTGAGCTTCCCATGGTGGTGGGTCGCGGCTTTACGAGCGATGAAGACTCCCGGCCAGTAATTGTGCTGGGCGAGAATCTGTGGAGGCGGCGTTTCAACGCGGACCGCGGCATTGTGGGCAGGACGATTCTGCTTTCGGGGCACAGCTTTACAGTAGTCGGCGTTGCGCCGGCCGCGTTTCACAGCGTGGATCAGATTTTGTATACGCAGTTCTGGGTGCCGCTGGGGATGATTGGCCAGCTTGTTCCCAATCTGCCCCCAAAGGATTCGCGAGAGTTCCAGTGGGTTACGGTAGTGGGCCGCATGCGGCCCGGAGTGACGCGAAGGCAGGTGCAGGCCGAGCTGGATACGCTGGCTGCGCGCTTTGCAACCACCTATCCGGCGACGGATAAGGACGGCGGGTTTATCTTCGAGCAGGCCGGATCGCTGCCTCCACGCGATCGGGGCACGGTGCTGATCTTTCTGGGCGCGCTTTTGCTGGTTGTACTGTTGCTGCTGGCCATTGCCGCGGCCAATGTGGCCAACCTGCTGTTTGCGCAAGCCGCGGGCCGGCAGCGCGATATGGCGGTGCGGCTGGCGCTGGGCGCCACGCGCGGCCGGCTGCAGCGCCAGATGCTGCTAGAGAGCACGCTGATGGCTGTGGGCGGCGGCGTGGCGGGAGTGTTGTTGTCGCTGTGGGCAACGCGGGCGCTCTCGAGCTTCCGCGTGCCTGCGCCTGTACCGCTCGACTTAAGCGTGAGCGTGGACTGGAGAGTGCTGTTGTTTACCTTTGCGCTCAGCGTGACGAGCGGTGTTCTGCTGGGGTTGGCGCCGGCGTGGGCCGCGGCGCGGCCACGGCTCGCCAACGCACTCAGGGGCGAGGAAGCGCTGGCCCGGCCCGGCCGACGGTTCACGCTGCGCAATGTTCTTGTCGTCGGGCAGATCGCCATGTCGGTCGTGCTGCTTTCGGCCACGGTGCTGTTTTTGCGCAGCCTGCAGGGCGCGGCGGGCGTCGACATTGGATTCAACCCGCGCGGAGTGCTGATGCTTTCGGTCGATCCGCGTGTGCATGGCTATACGGCGGCGAAGACGATTGCGTTTCTGGATCAACTGCGCGAACACGTGGCGGCGCTGCCGGGCGTGACTGCGGCGGTGTGCACGGATGTTGCGCCGCTCTCCGGAGGCAATCGCAGCGATGGGTTCAGCGTTGCGGGGCAGCAGGGTTACAC
>JBAUCP010000140.1:0-3550 GCA_049677625.1 Occallatibacter sp.
GACAACACCCAGGTCGGTGACTGGGTTGAGGCCATCGGCAGCCCCTTCGATCTCTCCCAGACCGTCACCGCCGGCATCATCTCCGCCAAGAACCGCACCATCGACGAGACCGCCGCCGGCCAGTTCCAGCACTTCATCCAGACCGACGCCGCCATCAATCCCGGCAACTCCGGTGGACCGCTCGTCAACATGAACGGCGAGGTCATCGGCGTCAACACCGCCATCTACACACAGTCGGCCGGCTACCAGGGCATCGGCTTCGCCATGCCGGCCAACACCGTGGTCTCGGTGTACAACGATCTCATCAGCCCCAGCCACAAGGTTACGCGCGGCTCCATCGGCATCGAGTTCCACGAAGGGCTTTCGAACGCCGTCAACCGCGTCTACGGCTTCAAGAACGGCGTGCTGGTGCAGGAGGTTCAGCCCGGCGGTCCCGCGGATAAGGCAGGGCTCAAGCAGGGCGACATCATCACCGGCATCGATGGCCGTAACGTGAAGGACGGCGACGATCTGGTCAACGAGATCGCCAGCCGCAGGCCGGGCTCGACCGTTCGCCTGGGCTACCTGAGAGACGGCAAGCAGGACGATACCACGGTCACCATCGGCGACCGCGACAAGGTATTCGCCGACCTGGGCAACCCGCAGACTGTGGAGAGCCCTGAAAGCCCGGGCGACGCCGGCGAAGCCAAGCTCGGAGTGGTGGTTCGCGACATCTCCCCGACGGTAGCCGGCAAGATCCATACCTCCGGCGTTGAGATCGAGTCGGTTCGCACCGGTTCCTTCGGCGATTTGCAGGGGCTGGAACCGGGTCTGATCATCACCCACGTCAACCGCCAGCCCACGGCTACCAGGGAGCAGTTCGATGCCGTGGCGGGCAAGCTCAAGAGCGGCGACGATGTGGTCTTCGAGGTCATCGATCCGCACCATCCCGAAGCCGGAATCAACTACGTGGGTGGCACGTTGTAGCTGCTGGTATCGTGACCTGGTGATTTTGTAATCGTACCCATGATCTTGGGTGCCCCAGGTCTCGCTTTTGAGACCTGGGAAACCACAAATCTACACGGTCGCGGTACTAGGATGCGGCGCCACCGTGCAATTCGGTGGCCGGCGCCGGCCCATTCCGGCTGACTTGGGTAACGTGCGAATCGATTTTCTGCTTGTTGCCGCTGGCGCGATCCGTTACACTGCACGAAAAGTCCCAAAGGGAATTCAGTTTTTGTATCAGGCGGTAACTGCGTGCGTTCACTGCGAATTTTCATGGCTGTGCTGATTTGTGCGGGACTGTTCGCCTCACCCGCGTTTGGTTCGCGCACCCACCGGTCTTCCGCCGCCGGCAGAGTCCATCACTCTCGCAGGCTGACAACCGGACGCCGCGGGTCCCACCGCCTGCACGGCCAGCAGTCCATCGATCCCGGCCGCGTTACAGAGATTCAGCAGGCCCTCATCCGCGAGCACTACCTCAGCGGCGACCCGACCGGCGATTGGGATGACTCCACAAAATCTGCCATGCAGAAGTATCAGGCCGATCAGGGATGGCAGACCAAGCTGATGCCCGACTCGCGCGCCCTGAAGAAGCTAGGTCTTGGACCGGACTATTCGAATGCGCTCAACGCGAAGAACTCAACCTTCGCCGCTCCTCCGCCCGACAGCACCATCCCGGCGCGACAAAGTGCCGGCTTCGCCGCGGCAGCCCACGTGAATCAGTAACTCATCAAGGCCGGCCCTTCGGCATCCACTTCAGCAAAAACTCGTAACGCGCGTGCGTTGTGTCCGGCCCTGCGGTGATCTCGCTGTCGAGATGCAGAACTGTGCCGTCCTTGTCGAACCGCGGCCACTCAGGCAATCCCGTTCCGTTGGGATCGCCGGTCTTCGCGAAGTTCGTCCAGTAATCCATCATCTCGTCGCTCAGCTTGCGATCCTCCGGCCGCCACACCGCGCCGGGACGCGTGTCCAGCGTGCCGAAGACATACTCAATATCGTCGGAGTGAAACGCGTACGATCCGGGATGAAACTCACTGGGCGGCGCGGCAAGTTCCAAGTGATAGCGATAAACCGGCGCATCGCCTGTCTTGGTCTGCGCGTCGACCCACTTCCAGGTTCCAAATGCGATGAACTTGTCGCTGCCGTAATCAATGGCCGAGCGCACCGCCTGCGCATCGGTATCGCCGGGAAAGAAGGTGAGGAACTCGTCCGCGTGATCGCCAAACAGCTCCGCCGCGGTTGTCTTCCATTTCTCCGCGGTCATGCCGTTTGCCATCCCGGAATTCTCGTCGCGATTCCATCCTGCCAGCAGCGGCACGTGCGCCTGCCGGCCGGCCGCGTATGTGTCGGCCACCGGCTCAGTCAGCAGCTTGCCGTCGATCACGGTGGGGAATTCCGGCTTTTCCGGCTTGCTGGCAGCCGCAAGAACGGTTTCAGCCGGCAGCGCGCGCAGCTCGGCAAGCGTTGAAACACCGAGCGACCCAACCCAGGCCTGCTCCCGCTCTTCGCGCTCGGCAAGCGATCGCATATCCGGCGCGCCCAGGCTCATCGCGCCGCCGCTCTCGCCAATCGCCTTCTCAAACAGCCCGCGCGCCGGCGCCGCGGCCATCAGCGTGCTAACCGCGAAGGAGCCGGCGCTCTCGCCGAAGATGGTCACATTGCCGGGGTCGCCGCCAAACTTTGCGATGTTGTCATGAACCCACTGGAGCGCGGCCACCATGTCCATCAACCCGTAGTTCCCTGCCGAGCCGCCCGCCTCTTTGGCCAGGTCGGCTGTCGCCAGAAAGCCGAAGACGCCGAGCCGGTAATTGATCGTCACCAGCACCACGCCCTTGGTGGGAAGAAAGTCTCCGTTGTGGCGCGGCTCTGAACCCGATCCGCCCGAGTAGCCGCCGCCATGAATCCAGAACATCACCGGCAGCTTGCCGTTCTTCTTCGCGGCGGCGGACGTAAAGACATTCAGGAAGAGGCAGTCCTCGCTCGCCCCGCTGTCCTGAAAGACCATGTCGCTATAGACGCGAGCCTGCATGCAGCGCGCGCCGTAGTGCGTCGCGTCCCTTGTGCCTTTCCACTTCAGGGCCGGCTCCGGAGCCTTCCAGCGCAGATCGCCCACCGGCGGCGCAGCGTAAGGCAGGCCCAGAAACGCGCGCACCTTGCCGTCGTTGATGGTCTTGCCGTGGATCTTGCCTTGTGCAGTTTTCATTGTCAGTGAATCGGCGTTGGCGACAGCGGACAAACCCGAGATCAATCCAACAATTACCAGGGCACATTTAGCCTGCATCCCAATTTGCATTGCAAAATTCCTCGAAAACACGATACCAGAGAAAGGCGAAGGTACATGGATTCGAGGGCGCGCGCCTCAGACCATCTCCGGCCCCAGCAAATCCGCCATGGTCTCGCGCCTGCGGATCAGCCGCGCCTTTGCGCCCTCCACCAGCACCTCGGCCGCGCGCGGACGGGTATTGTAGTTGGAGCTTTGCGCCATGCCGTAGGCGCCGGCATCGAGCAGCGCCACCAGGTCGCCCGGCTTCACCGGAGCCAGCTTGCGGTCGCGCGCGAAAAAGTCGCC